>JAUPLE010001018.1 GCA_030837085.1 Acidobacteriota bacterium
AGTCATCAGCGAAAATATGAAAGAAGGCATGCCTTATAAGGAAGTAAAAAAGGTCATCACAGTCAGTGTGGTTTATTTTTCGCTGGGTCAGGGAGTGGATTATATTTACCATGGGGAAACCACATTCCTGGGCCTCCACAAAAAAGATACCCTGGTACTTTCGGAAAAACAGAAACAAATATTCAATCGACCATCCATCAGTTCCATTTTTCCTGACCATTATATCATCAAGGTCAATGATTTTGATGATAACGCCCGTGACACCCTTGATCAATGGGTTTATTTTTTGAAGAACAGCGAAATAAAAGACGAATTCAATGCCAAAGGCATGGCGGCGGCCCGGAAAAAGTTAAACGAAATTAACCTGGGTGAAGAAGAACTCAGGGCTTATCGACATTACCTGGAGCAACTTCATTATGAAGCCAGCATAGCGGATACCATCAAATTCGAAGCGGAATATGACAAAAGAAAAGCCCGGGAAGAAGGAAAGAAAGAAGGAAAAGAAGAAGGAATAAAAGCAGGAGAAGAAAAAGGAATAAAAGAAGGGAAAGAAGAGAAAGCCAGGGAAATTGCCGGGCTATTGAAAGCCGCCGGCGACCCGCCGGAGAAAATTGCTGCAATTACAGGACTTCCCATCTCCGCTATAGAAATGCTGGAAATAAACACTTCCTCGCTTCAATCGGCGAAATCCCCATCGACGTTATAATCGATCCGGACTTCCCGGTATTCGGTATAATAAAACAAGGATAGCCCCCTTGCGGGGGAAATTCGAAATTCGAAACCCGAAATAAAAACAGGTCGCCCCCCCATTACCATTCGCAACCAATAATTATATGGAATAACCGGGAAAAGGCAGTGCACCAGTGTTTTTCGTAATAAAAATAAGAAAAGTCAATCTGTGCTTGAATTTTTTATGAAATCCTTTATAATATGGAAGATGAAAAACAAACAGGAACTAATAGGATACTGGGAAAAGTGTTCGCAAATGGATTTTGAAGCGGCTCTTGACCTTTTCAAATCCCAGAAGTATCCTCATTGCCTTTTTTTTGCGCACCTTGCCGTAGAAAAACTATTAAAAGCTCTTGAGTGAGTTACAGGTATTGCAACTGGCGGAAATTACCACATTTAATATAGAAGCGAGGTATCCTGATGAAAAATTCAAATTCTACAAGAAATGCACTCTTGAGTTTACAGAAAAGTATGTCCAGGTAATAAAGGAGATATTAAATTGGCTAAAAGAGAAGTTATCGAAATAATAAAAAGGTACGGGGAGAAGTTAAAAGAACAGGGTATAAATTTCCAGAAAATAATACTATTTGGTTCTTATGCGGCGAATGCTGAGCACCGTGACAGTGATATTGATATAGCCGTGGTTTCCCAGGATTTTGGTAAGGACCGTTTTAAGGAAAGGGTATTGCTAACTAAGATTGCCTATTATGTAGATGTGCGTATAGAACCGCATCCGGTGAATTTGAAAGAATTTTCCAGGAACTCCTGGCAGACTATTATACATGAGATCAAATCCAAAGGCATTGAAATTGCGGCATAGCCACCAAAACACAAAGAAACCAGGTTTTTTCTCACCCTCTTAACCTCTTAAATTCTTATCTTCTGCTTTTCTGTGGGCCTGTTTTTGTTTGGGATTTTGAATTTTTGAATTTTGGATTTGTTTCGAATTTCGTGTTTCGTGCTTCGGATTTGTTTTTTGGTTCGCCCGCCTTTGTTATCGTGATTCGCGGCCATTGTTTATGACGAAATAACCGGGAAAAGGGCAGACTCGAAAAAAATAAAAAGTTGCATTTTTTTTCTATTCATTATATCATTACTTCCGTAAAGGAGGTAAAACATGGCACTATATGTGTTAATGACAAGATTAACCCCTGAAATATCGGCAGACTTGAAAAAACGGGAAGCCATCGGGAAAGAATGGAAGAAAAAAGTCGATAAGGTGTGCTCGGATGTCACCTGGAAAGCCCACTATGCCTTACTGGGGCCCTATGATTTCATGGACATTTACGAAGCCGACAGCGACGAAACCGCGGCAAAAGTCTCCATGATTACCCGCTCCAACGGCGCCCTTTCCGTGGAAACCTGGCCCGCTTTCAACTGGTCCCACTTCCTGGAAATTATTAAAGACTGCCAATAAAAAATTTAAGCAAAAAAAATTCGTAGACTGGTTGAAAAAGCAATGAAATTCCTTTAAAATTCTTCTATGACAAAATATTATTCTTACAACCGCCGTCAGGTTTCGTGGACTAAAACGATCGCCATCGCTGTCTTACTGGCCTGGACAATATCAGGCCATGGCCTCTATTATCTTTACGGCCAGGTGACAGCCGATGCCGTCAACACTGCCAACACCGTCAACGCAGCTAAAGATGATAATGATGATTTATTAATCGCCGCGGTGAAAAATAAAAACTGGGACCAACTGCCTCCCTTATTCAAAGATGACAGCTACAAGACATTAATAACCTATTTTGGGGATGCCCGCGCTATTTCAATTACCCCCTCCCAACCCAACCATTTGAGTTATAAAGCCAAATTCGAACTCCAGGCTGAAATGGGAAGCATAACCTTTCAAAAAAACGAGGGCCGGTACCTGGAATTGGAAATCAAAAACCAGATCAAACCAATATACTTTACGGAAAATTTCAAAATATACAAAGCCGACAATAATCAAATCACCCTGGGTGACGCCCAAATTGATTTTGTCTCCGGCCTATTCTACGAAAGCATGCCCAATAGTTTACTGCTGGTTTTTAAAGGTAAGTGGAACATCTCCATTACTCCCAACGACGAAGAAGAAAAGTTAACCTTAAGACGGTTGTTCAAAAAAGATTCATTTGAAAAAGAGGGGGAAACCGGGGTTTTCATATTGGAGAAAAAAGAATTCCTCCACTCCTTACCCTTGCTGGGAGAAACTGCCGCAATTGACCCGGATGCGCAGATTATCTTCGATACATTCCGCGAACTCTACGGTATAAACATCGAAGAATTTAATGAGTACTGGTACTTACCGTTTCCCGAAAGCTCCAACGTCGCGTTATTCGAAAAAGATAAGAAATCCCATTATTTTTATTTCCACGACGAGAGCCAGGTCCCGGATACCCAGTTGACAGAATCGGATACGGAAAAAATACTGCTAAATTACAATTCCTTCAAGGAAATGAAGCTAAGTTTCGGCGGAGGAGGGAGCGGCGTTTCCCGGATGAACTTGAATGTCTCTATAAATCCCAGGGAAAATTATATTTCAGGAACCAACATTATCACATATAAGAGCGTGTCCAATGCCAGGGAATTGCGCCTTGCCGAAGGACTTGATGTGGTCAGCTATTTAACCTTCGGATCAAAAGATTTGAACGTATTCCGAAAAAAAGAAAAATATTATTTCATGGGCGAAGGAGTGGACACGCTTTTTATTAATTATAAGGGCCGCATCAAGTCTTCGATAGAAACCCTGGAGTTGTTCAAATCGGCCCACGATCCGAACCGCGAAGGACCCGGCCCAGACCCATCCTCGTTTTATTATTTATCCTGGACAAAAAATTTCTATCCCAATACCGGCGAAGAGTTCTGTGAAAGTTCTGTTACAGTAAACGTTCCCACCGGGATAAACTGCCTGGCTACCGGGAACTCCATGGAAAAAAAAGAAATCACTGGCGATACTAATACTTTTAAATTTACATGCCCCAGTTCCAAAGGAGTTTCCATTGTCACAGGGAACTTTAACCTCACCCAGAAACAAAACTCCAGGATTCCTCTTCATTTCTATACGTACGATACTTTTCGTTACCCCAAGGACCTGGATTTAACGGAGGTCAAAAACGCCTTCGACTTTTTCCTCCAACGCTTCTGTTCCCTGGACTTATCCTCTGTAAATATCCTTTTAAGAAGGGGAAAAGTGGAAGGCGGGGTCAGTAATACGGGTTTTGTCGTGGTCATTCTCCCTTACGAAAGAACCACGGTGAGCAGCCCGAGTCCCATGGCCCTGGAAAAATTTACGACTGAAAAGAAAATCCTCAGCCCTATCTTAATCCGGGACCGCACGGAAGATCATATTATCCACGAATTGGCCCACCAGTGGTGGGGCGGGATTATTTCATGGAAATCCTACCAGGATGTCTGGTTAACTGAAGGATTGGCGCATTTTTCAGTTCTCTATTATTTGAAAAGCAAGCTCTCTCCCCGTGACTTCCACGGCATTGTAAGAGATCTAAAACGTTGGACCTTTCGAAACAGCGACAGCGGTCCCATTATTTACGGCCCACGGATCAATCTACTTGAGAATAAGTACGAGGTCTACCAGTCTGTTATTTATAATAAAAGCGCCCTGGTACTTTTAATGCTCATGGATTTGATCGGCGAAAAAGAGTTCGAAGAACGGCTTCAAACAGTGGTTAAAAAATATAAATACCAGAGCCTGAGTTCCATGCAGTTTATCCGTGAATTCAGCGGCAAAAACAAAATGATCTTTGATTTCTTCAGGCAATGGATATACTCCAGGCTCATCCCACAAGTTGAATTGACGCTGGTAGAAGATGACAAAGAAATGGACAAAAAAGAGTTCAAAAAAGTAGTCATCCAGGTTACGCAATTGAATACTGATTTTATTTTTCCACTTAAGTTGAGGGTCGCTACCTCGAAAGGCGTCTCTACCGAATCGGTTATTATGAAAGCAAAAGAGCAAAAATTTGTTATCAAGAGGGACGCTACCATTAAAACCATTGAGGTGGCCGATTCGGATTACCTGGTTAGAGAGAAAAAACAGCCGCCCTCTTATGCTCCGGGTAAGCAAAATTAATAACTAATCCAGGTCGATATCGTCCCTGGTTAGGTAGTTATAAACCATGGAACCGGCGGGATTAGTGACTTTCCATTCCCCGGTTTCTTTATCCTGGTAATAGAGGGTAGAAGTTTCCGGGTTTGGGTTTAGTAAAGCTTCTTCAAAATCCTTCACCGGGGTATCTTTGGGTTTTGTTTTCATGATAGGATTTTAACTTAAAATTGCTGAGATTACAAGAGAATAAAGATGCGTGGTTATACTGGGAAAATACTTAACGTCAACCTGACCGATGGGCGCTGCATTGAAGAACAACTGCCCGAAAGTTTCTATTACAAATACCTGTCCGGCATCGGCCTGGCCGCCCGATTGCTGTACGAGAGAATACCGAAAAACGCCGATCCCCTGGGACCTGATAATATCCTGGCCTTTGTGTCCGGCTTGCTGACAGGAACCGGCAGCCTGTTCACCGGCCGCTGGATGGTCGCCGCCAAATCCCCATTGACCCATACCTGGGGCGACGCCAATTGCGGCGGTAACTTCTCACCCGCTATCAAACAATGCGGCTATGACGGCATATTCGTTTCCGGTATCAGCCCCCGGCCCGTTTACCTCCGCATCGGCGGCAAAGGACCACAAATCCTCCCGGCAGAAGACCTCTGGGGCAAAGATACTACCACCACCGAGGAAATACTTATTTCCAGGGCCATTGGGAAAAAACGCCCTGCCGTCGCCTGCATCGGCCCCGCCGGTGAGAAACTCTCACTGATCTCCGGCATTTGCAATGACAAAGGACGAATTGCAGCCCGGTCCGGGTTGGGGGCGGTAATGGGTTCCAAACGCCTGAAAGCCGTCGTATTGGAAGGCGCTCGGCCCGTGCGACCAACGGACAGTGCAGAAATGAAACGCCTCAGCAAAATCTGCAGCCGCCGTTCCCGCGGTCTCCCTCTACCCGGCGGGAAATCCCTGGTTTTGCTGGGGAAACTCATGGCAAAAATGGCCTTCCTACCCGCAATGGATGGAATACTCATCGCCTCCATGTTCGGCAAATGGGGCACCATCAGTATGAACCAGTTCTCAGCGGAATTGGGCGACGCCCCCATTAAAAACTGGAAAGGTAGCTGCATTGATTACCCGGTGGAACTTTCCAACGGCATCGACCCGGACCGGATCATGGCCCGGAGGAAAATGAAATATCATTGTTACTCCTGCCCCATGGGCTGCGGCGGAATATGCAGCCTAAACATCAAAGGAAAAGAAGAATGGCTGGAAACACACAAACCGGAATATGAAACTGTCATGAGTTTCGGCGGCCTACTGCTGAACAGCGACATGGAGAGTATTTATTATATTAACGAATTATTGAACCGCGCCGGCATGGATACCATTTCCGCCGGCGGAACCGTAGCTTTTGCCCAGGAATGTTTCGAAAAGGGCATTCTTACCCTGGAAGATACCGGGGGTATTGACCTAACCTGGGGAAATGCCCAGGGCATTATTGCCCTGGTAGAGAAAATAGCGACCCGTGAAGGCATCGGGGATATATTTGCCGACGGGGTTAAAGCCGCGGCAGAGCGGATAGGCAAAGGAAGCAGTGCGTTTGCCGTTTCAGCCGGGGGCCAGGAACCGGCCATGCATGATCCCCGCAATGATCCCGGTTTCGGACTGCACGCCAGCGTGGAACCGACACCGGGACGGCATACCATCGGCGCCCAACAATATTATGAACTCTATGCGTTGTGGAAAAAAGTGAAAGGACTTCCGAAGGCCGGGCCGATGATCCGGGTCAAAAACAAATTCAACACCGACCGGGAAAAAGCGGTCTGCGCAAAAGCCAACAGTTGTTACAGCCAGTTCTATAACGGGGCTGGAGTATGTCTTTTCGGTGCGCTCCTGGGCGCGCACCGGCTCCCGGTTTTCGAATGGGTAAACGCGGCCGCCGGGTGGAACAGGAACCCCGAAGAGTACATGGAAGTGGGCCGAAGAATTCAAACACTGAAACAACTTTTCAATATCAAGCACGGGATCGAGCCGATATCTCTTAAAATCCATCCCCGGGCCGTAGGTGCGCCGCCGTTAACCGAAGGCCCAAACCGTGGCCGCTCTTTCGATCTCGAAAAAATGATGAAAGACTACTGGGAAGAAATCGGCTGGGAACGGGAAACAGGAAAACCTACGGTCAAGACCATCGAGGAATTGGGATTAAACGCTCTAATGGAAGGTAGCAAAGAGGAATTCCCGGAACTGATAAAAAAAGAAAATCCCATCGCCCGGAAGGCGAAGGCGCCCGCTAAAGGTAGCAAAGGAAGCAAGCCGGTCTTTGATAAAAAAGCCTGCGTCTCTTGTACGGTTTGTGTGCAAGAGTGTCCCGTCAGTTGCCTGGTGTTGCAACACGACAACAGTGGAAACCCCAGTCCTTCCCCGGTATTATTGGAGCCTGATCGATGTATTGGTTGTGGTTTTTGTGAAGAAAACTGCCCGGTAGTGGCAATTAAAATGATTTAGATGCAGCCTTCGGCGACCAGAAACCCTTTTGAAAAAGGGTTTCTGGACTTCCTAAAACTTCTGACTAAACAAAAGTTTTTCAGGGGCCCAGGGGGCAGAACGGCGTTTTACAAAAAAGCCCCCTGGCCTGCCGGAGGCAGATTATATTATTTAATAAATTTCGGTAATATATTAATAATGATGTCTTTGCGATTCGACAATCCCTTTTGCCCTTTCTCTAAAAAAGCAAAATGATACCTGCCGATAAACCCGGCTCCCGGCTGCCAATAAAAAATATCATTGATCCTGTCAAGCGTCGAGCCGATGGGTAATTCTTGTAACTGGTCGCCGACAACTAAATATCCTTCATACACTCCTTTATCGGGAAGATTCAGTTCCACTCGTTCCAGTTCTTTGATTTCAACGGTTTTTGCTTCACCAAAAGCGGGCAAAGAAGGATCACAGGTGGGCGCATATGAATCAAAGACGGGCGAACACGGGGGTTCGCCCCTACGGGAATTATTTTTTTCCCCTGCCGCCTGATCCCTGATCCCTGACTCAGTGTTTTGAATGGAGAAATACCTGCTGCCGATGCCGTCTTCATTGCCGGCGTTATCCTCGACGGTCCAGGCAATGGTATGAACTCCATTTGCATATTTAGTGGTGTCCAGGTAGTAATAACCCACGGCGCCATTGCTGTTGGCGTAACCGGGAAACTTCGTGGGGATATCTTCGCGATAGATATTGTAAACCGGGTGTCCCAACGGCATACCGTCCACCCAAACCGTGATGGTGGATCCATCGATGGGTATCATATTGGGCATGGGCGTTAACGCCCACCCAAAATTAGGATATGGCTTACCCGAGGCAGTTGCCCCCTGGGCCGGCGTATCAATGGCGCCGAAAGGTTTCACTGCATTGGCATTATCGCAGGTAATGGTTTTAGCGCCCAGGGCAACGGCGCCTTTACACTTTACGCCGACGCCGAAGATAAAGAAGGAAATATCGTTACCCTGGGCGCTAAAACCATTACCTGCGATAATGCCAATGCAGTGAAACCTTTCGGCGCCATTGATACGCCGGCCCAGGGGGCAACTGCCTCGGGTAAGCCATATCCTAATTTTGGGTG
>JAUPLE010001019.1 GCA_030837085.1 Acidobacteriota bacterium
GAGCCGGTTATCAATTCCAGACCCCGCTAATGACTGATGGAACGGTAGTTAACAATACTTTGAAAGGTAATCTTTATTTACAGGGTAGGGGAGACCCGTCGTTGTTATACACTCACCTGGAATCCGCGGCGCGGCAATTGAAAGCAACCGGCGTCGATTCCATAGAGGGAAACATTGTGTATGACATTTCTTTTCTTGAGGAAGTATCGACGCGTTACCCGCCCAATGCGCGGCATTTTTATGCGCCGCCAGGGGCGATAACGGTTAATTCCAACTGGCTCGAACTGGACTTGCAGGAAGGCCCGCCCCCAAAATTGAAAACTATTCCCCAGACGGCTTACGCCCGTTTGGATTATAAAATTAAAGTATCCCGGTCCCAGAATCCCGGCCGGCCGGCCATGACTTACCGAGAGATGCCCTGGGGGGACCAATATAATATTAATGGAACGGTAACCGAGTGGGATAAGCGGTATAAATATCTTTGTTTATGTGTATCGCGACCCGGGCTTTTCGGCGCTACTTTGTTGAAAGAAGCCTGCGAGAAAACTGGTATCAAAGTAAAAGGCGATATTGTTAAAGGAAATGCCCCGGTGGGAGGGCAGGTGCTATATGTCATTAAAACGCCGCCATTGGTAGAAGCGATTGCTAATCTTAATCGCGAGAGTAACAATGTCTCCGCTGAATTGCTAAATGAAGACCTGGGGGCGTATTTCGATTCCGCGCCCGGGACACAGGAGAAAGGGCTGACCGTGATACGTGATTACATTATCAATAAATTGCAATTCCCCGCAGGTACTTTTGATTTTGTCGATGCCTGTGGACTTTCGCCGGAAAACAGGATTAGCGCCGATCAGTTTACGCGGGCATTAAATTATTTTTACCGGGAACTGGGAATGACATTTGTGGAAACGTTATCACGCCAGGGAATCGATGCACATGCCATGAACCCAACGCCCCCAGAAGGGCTGAGGGTATTTTGTAAAAGTGGTACATTGTCGGCCAGTGGAGTTAATACGTTAGTGGGCTATATTTTTGTAGATGGAACAAAAGAGATTTATTCATTTGCAATCTTATGCAATCGCCGCGGCAAGGGGGGAATGACGTATTCGGGTACTTATACCAATGCTATTTTAACAGCTATTTTTAAAGACCCCGTAAAAAACTTGCGATACGACTGAGACTGCCCGCGATATTGTCCAATTCGTCAGCCAGGACTGTGGTGAGTTTTTCCGGCTCTACAATAGGAACTGTTGGAATGGTCGGAATGGTTGGAACAGTCGGTATTGTTTCGGTTGGAAGGGTTGGAAGGGTAGGAATTGTTGGAATGGTTTCGGTCGGAATAGTCGGCAAAGTTGGTATAGTTGGAATGGTTGGCATAGTTGGAATTGTTGGAACAGTGGGAATAGTAGGAATGGTCGGAATTGTCACAGTCGGAATAGGCGTGGGTGCGACAAGACTTATTTCCCCAAAATTTGCCTTTTCAAGGAAACATACCGGGGCGCTTTGTTTTGCAAAAGTACCGATGCCGATTATTCTATCCACGGTTTGCATCATACTCAGGAACCCGCCTTTCGCGGGATATCTCCCAAACTGGCCCCAGGTTTTGCCATTGTCTTTTGAAATCATTGTCAGCATATCGCCGCCGGAGCAGATGACAAAATCATCAAAACAAGCGATGCCCATGATATTTGCCTCTTCCCCATAAATAGGTTTCAGGTCAAATACCTTTTCCCAGGTGTTTCCGCCGTCAGTGCTTCTGCTGATGGCATGGGCGCCGGCAAAGAGAGTATTGGTTTTCTCGTTATATGCGAACGCACGGGCGCCTCCTGATTGGGTATTCACCTGGTTCCAGGTAGTTCCGTTAGTGGTGCGCCATACCGAATTGGGTGTGCCTGCATAGAAGGTATCTTTCATGTAATTGATGGCCCGCAATGCTCTTATTTTTTTATCCTGGTTATGCATCCAGGTTGCGCCGCCATCTCTGCTCACATGATAGCCCACTATCTCATCGGCAGCGATAACCAGGTTGTTTTTACCGAACGCTACCTTATAAATAGAGCTATCGGCGCTTCGCGTTTGAACGATTGTCCAGGTTACACCATTGTCGGCGGACATCAAAATGACGCGTCCCCTACCCACGGCTACAAACCGGCCTTTGCCGTCCGTAGCAACACCGAAAAGGTGGAACCAGTCACCAAGTCCACTATTAATGGCGGTCCAATTTTTGCCGCCATCCGGGCTGCGAAATATTTCGCCGTCATCCCCGGTCAGTACGATAACATTGCCTTTTCCAATGGCGCCGTCACGCGTTACTGCCGGACCAGGGATTCCACCGGTTAGCCATGTTGTTTCTTTTTTTTGATTCATGCTTCATCTCCTCTAATTCACCATGCCCTCGATAACTCCTGTTTTTTAAGCGGGATTGTTTCGAGAGTTTTTTTAATTATGCAAATTTTTATGTCTGCATTTTTTCACAGGGGGAAAAAAAAGTCAAGAATTTTTTTTAAAATCTTGCAATAACCCGCGAAACACGCGAAATACACGAAAAAGGTATATTTTCGGGACAGGCCAATTTATCGCCCCTGGGACGACTGGAACGACAATGAGTTTCGTGTCGTGTGTAAGTTCGCCCCCGGTTTTGAAAAGTTGAGAAGTTAAGAGGTTAAGAGGGTAAGAAGGTAAGAAAGTAAGAAAAAGCAGGGAAGCGAGGAAGAGCAGAAAAAACAAGGGTGAATGAAAAATTAGCCTTCCCCATTGCCGACTCTTAAGGCGCCCACTAAACACACGAAACATACGAAAGAGGATTGCGAGGATTAATTGAGGGAAAAATTTCTAAAAATAATAATTCTGTGGTACAATTAACCTGTAAATATTTTAAAACCTGGAGGTTACAAAATGATGACATTATCCGTGACGGAGAAAGGACAAATCATATTGCCTACGCTTCTGCGGAAAAGATTTCATATTAAAAAAGGAAGCAAGCTTAGAGTAGAGGAATCCGAAAGAGGGATTATGATCTTGAAACCCTTTCTGAGTGAGCCGCTGGAAGATCCGGTTGAAAAAACCAAGGGGATATTAAAAGGAAAAACTTCTTTGTTAAAATCACTTCTCGACGACAGAAAGAAAGAGGCCGTTCGTGGCTGAGGTTGCTAAAGAATACGTCCTTGACAGCTTCGCTCTTATTGCTCACCTGGAAAATGAGAAAAGGGGTGCTTTCGTATCCGTTATTTTAAAGGAAGCCCAGGATTCGGAAGATATTACGCTATATATGTCTGCTATTAATCTTGGCGAGGTTTATTATATTACCATGAGAGAAAGGGGAGAGGAAAAGGCAGAAGAAGTTTTATCGCTTATAAAACTTTTACCTATACAATTCATAGAACCTGATATGGACTTAACACTTAAAGCCGCGAAGCTAAAAGCAAAATATTCGGCAGCATATGCGGATTGTTTTGCCGCATCTCTGGCAATTGAAAAAGGCGTACCTGTGATTACAGGAGATCCGGAATTTAAAGACATGGAAAAAGAAGTTAATGTAAAATGGATTTGAAAAATTAGCCTACCCCGTTTTTTTCCTCTTTAATCCGTATAATCAGTTGAATCCGTGGACCATTTTTTTCCTTTAATGCTTGAAATGTCAGGGGATTTCCTGTAAAATTTAGATTCAAACCGGGTAATACGGTAAAACGAGGAACGGAGGACAGTTTGGCGGAACAAGCAACGGCCAGGAAAAAGATTTTCATCAGTCACTCGCGACAAGATAAGGATATAGCTGAAAAACTCTGCCGGGAGTTGGAAAAGCAGGGTTTCGGCTGTTGGATTTTTACCAGGGATGCAAACCCGGTTGAAAATTTTGCGGAAGCGATTGTCGATGCCATTAACCAGAGTTTTGTATTATTGCTGGTGCTTTCTGAAAATGCCAATAAATCCCAACATGTGCTCAGTGAGGTTAGTCTTGCGTTTGATAGTACTGTACCGATCTTTCAGATAAAAATAGAAAATGTAAAGCTTTCAAAAGCACTGAAATATTACATTGGGACGAAACCGTGGTTGGATATCTATGACCCCCCAGTAGAAAAACATTTTCCTGCAATCATTTCGGCGGTAGCAAAACTTGTTAAGACAGACGAACAAATTATAGAACCCTCCCCTGAGAGGCAAGTCCCGAAAATTGTTCGCAATCCCTTCGAGGATAATGTGGAATACATTAAAATCCCCGGCGGGACTTATAAGTACTCTGTTTCAGGGAAGATGGAAACCGTTCCCGATCTCTATTTCTGCAAATACCTTGTCACCAATAAACGCTATCGAAAATTTATCTCCTACCTGGAAGGGGAAGAGAAATCACTGGAAGAAATCCTGTCTTTAATATCGTTTGCTGAAAAATTGTTGGAATTTGCTGGGACAATGGAAGGATATTTCGATTATCTGGGGACAAAATCTGGTGAATGGGGAAATAAACTCCGTTCCGAGAAAGATGAAGATAAGCGTTTTAATGGCGAAGATCAGCCGGTGGTGGGAGTCACATGGTATGGGGCGCGGGCCTATTGTCTCTGGCTTTCCTGTTTGCAGCGAAAGGAGAGACTATACCGTTTGCCCACGGAAAAGGAATGGGACTGGGCCGCTGCTGGCAGGGAACCGGATGGTAAGCTTCGTAAATATCCCTGGCCAAATAGCAAAGGCGAACCCACCCCGAAGTTGGCAAATTATGGGGGAAATGTCGGCGCCACCACGCCGGTGGGACGTTACCCGGAAGGGGCCACGCCCGAAGGCCTTATGGATATGGCCGGCAATGCCTGGGAGTGGATGGATAATTTGTATGATAAAGATAATAAGCGCCGTGCCATGCGCGGTGGCTCTTGGAACTATCGATCCGACTATCTGCGTTGTGCAGCACC
>JAUPLE010001020.1 GCA_030837085.1 Acidobacteriota bacterium
GGCGATTTCACTGACGGGCCGGTAGACCAGGACAAACCTGGAATCCGGGAAATGACTGGCCAGTTGGGGAAGTACAAAAGTAATTTCCGGTGATTTCAAACACAACCGCCAATCGTTGGAGAACTGGTCCAGTGGAATGGCGTGACGTCCTAGGTCCTTATCCAGCACTGAGCGAACCGAACCGGGAAATGGGGATTCGATTTTCGCCACCTGGGGACAACCGGCTGTTTTGATGGACGGCGCCGCGCCGATCAACCGGTTATCCGCGATCAAGTGATTTTTTAAAGATTCCTTTACCTCTTCCGGGGTTAGCTGCCGTGTCCGCAGGTCCTGGACAAGGCCGATCCTGTCGCGGTAGTAATAAAGTCCCCAGCATTCGTAGACATGATCATCGATGGCGGCGACAATGCCGGGGTGATGATTTAAACTTTTGGCAGCAAAGGTGGTGCCGCTGCGGGGTGGGCCGCCTACAAATATGGTTCGGTCTAGAATTTCAATTTCTTTCATTCCTGTTTCCTTAAGAAAGCCACCAGGAACCTTTTCGAGAAAAGGTTCCTGGACCTCCCAAAGCTTTTCGTCATACCCCTGGCGAATTGGTGACTTGGTGACTGGGTGGCAAAAGTTTTCATGTAAATTTGGTTAAGAACCTACCGGGCAGTCCTTTGCGATCGAAAGGGCCATATTTTTTATCGAATTCTTCCAGGATCTTGCGGCATTCTTCTTTATTATGTTCGGCGTAATCTGAAAATTCATTGGTTTGCCAGACGCGGTCATCGCCAATATGAAAGGTCATTTGCAGGTCTTGAAAAACCTTAAACTGTTTCGCAAGGGGGACCATATTGGCAATCATCATCCGGCCGATCCAATCGGTGCCGATACAGGCGTTTCCCAGCCTAAACCGCGGATATAATTCACGCCCAAAAACAAAACAATCCCAACCCGGATGCTTATCGCCGATTTCCGCGTACATCAGGGGGATTTCTTCGATGGATTTGTAATGGCCGGGGATGGTTCGGCGATTGATGATAAAAGCGTCGTGCCCCTGCCGGATAATATCCGCGACTACCTGGTAAAAATAGGGCTGCAGGGCGATATCGACATTGGTATAGATTAAATAGTCGGCGTCGCAGGATGCATATAAAATGTCGAGGATATCTTTAATTAATGCAAGTTTCCTTTTTTTACGAAAAACGCCGACATCGGCGACGGAACGGGTTAGATCGCGGGTGCGGATAAAACTTCCCGGTAACGAGATGCATTCTTCATCGCAATATTGAACCGCATATAATTCGACGTTGACATCAACTCGGTTGCTAACGAATTCCCGCGCCGTGCGCATTGTTTCGAAAGTGATAGGCTGGGCGATTACTAGGTCGCTGGTGGAGGGCACTATTACCGGGTGAATAATGTGGGCGATGTTAGTATTTTTTCCCATTTACATAATACTCCCTATAATTAGAACTTCTTCCCCTTAGGAGCGAAGAAATCGCTAATTTTCCCCCGTATTGTATTATATTCCTGTTCATTCAATTTTAAAAAACCTTCGGTTAATCCTTGTAAATAATGATGCCTCAGTGCGACATAATCGCCTTCTTTTTTTAATTTTTCCAGGTCTTTGCATTTTACCCGGTTTTGCCAGAATTCATCCCAGAGTGAACTAATATATATGGATAATTGGCAGTAATCCCGGGGGACTTTTTTATCCAATAAATCCTGGTAAATAAACAAAATAATATCGGCGTTTCCGCCGCCCCTACGGCATTGCAGGACATAATCCCAATTCAAACGCCGTTTCAATATATAATGTTTCAATTTCAAAGATGTTTCATATCGCAAAACCCAGCCCATCAGGCCTGCCCTCAAACAGATTTCCGAGTCTTCACCGCGGGAAGCGATATCTTTCTTCATGCCTACCAGGTAGAGCGGCAAAGAGGAAGCAAAGATCGAACGCAGGACAACGGTTCGCATGGATAAACCCGCGCCGAATAAAGTTCTTTTGACTCCCGATTCGCTGGGATTTTCACGTTTAGGGGTACAGGCATACATGCTGGATAATTCATCGAACCAGGCGGGTTTTTCACCCTGGCATAAAGGCTCGTTATATCCGCCAATGGCCCCTACTTCCGGCCAGCGGGAATACATATCTACTAACTGTTCGACCCAATCCGGTTCCAGGATATTGTCGTCATCAACAAAAAGCAGGATTTCATACGAAGCGCAAAAGGCGCCTATTTTTCGTGCATAAATCAAGCCGGGTTCGGTTTCTTTGACGACTCGCAGCGGGTAAGGTGAATTTTCCTTTTTCCATGTATCTTCAGCCACTCCTACCGTATTGTCCGTACAATTATTATCTACCAGTATTACTTCACAGCCAATACCTGGTGGGACTTCTTGCCGGGCTAATGCTTTTATCGTCGGCGCAATGACTTCAGCGCTGTTATAACAACAAACCACTACCGATACACCGGGTTTTAATATAACTTCTTCCATTTTACTTATATTACCTTATTCCCCGATATAATTGGCCGCTTCACACAAGCGCCGGTATAAGTCTTTTACCTTTACAGGGATTAAACCGCCGGGAACGGTTCGTTTAAGACCTTTATCCACAAAATCTTTCTTTAGTGGCGCGCCCAGCATTTCCGAAAGCATGGGTAAGGCGGTTCCATTATACACCTGGCCGTAATGTACAAAAATAAGGTTTTCAAAATGTTTCGCGTGTTTGAATAATACATGAGAGTAAATATTAAACCACACGTTGTAGGCCATGCGGCGGTTTATATACAAACTTCTAAGATATTCGCGGGTCTGACATTCTTTCAAAATACTATTGACCGTGACATCCGGTTCCCTGAAAACGCAAATACAAACTGTACCCGGTTTCAAGAATTTTTCCCATATGGGTAATGTGTAGCTGAACCGGGGATCTTTATAACAAAACGGTTCTTTTGCCAATACTTCTTTTATTTCGGTTTCCACTTGCGGAACCTTACTACTAACCTTTACATCCATTGGCAGGGAAAGCAGCCATTTTTGGTTTCTTCCCAGGGGATTATATACCGTGCCTTTTTTAAAGGCTATTTCCATGAATTTTTCTCTGAGGCCCCGTCTTACATAAGCGGCAAGAATCTGCTCATTGATTTGGTTGATAGTCATCCATTCGAAGAAACCTTTGGGATTGGAAGGCTCCGGTTTATGGAGTTTATCTCCCATATAGTAACCGGCCTGGTGTAATATGCCCCCCAGCATGCTGGTGCCGCTTCTCCCCGAACCGAGGATTAAACAGTTTTTCATTGGATAATTTTTTTTATGTTTGAGCTCTTACGGTTAGAATTTTTCGGGTAAGCTTCCGCTTTTGACTCCCTGGGAGGTTATACTCGGCGTACAGAGGAAACAAAAGCTGAATATTCAAAGGTGCTTACTTTTTCAGGCCCATTAAAGACAGCATTATGCCATATGTAGGAAGTTTTTTCAACCCCACTGCGCTGCGCGCTTCAGCAGTAATTTCCATTTCGAAGGAATTTGGGAGATTAAGCGCCAGGCAAAAAATCCCCCCTTGAGCGGTCGGGGACCGCTGGCGGTTTTTGGCAGTAAGGTAGACCTGGTTTCGGTCAATGCCGTGAGACCCCGGATGATGGATTGTATTAAAAAAGAATTGATCAATTTCTAAGCGTGATTAGAAGAATGGATAACCAAAGAGCGACATTCTTGTCTGTCCCCAAATTTTTCCCTTTAATTATATTATTTAACCGGGGGAAAGTCAAATTCTATATTCTTGGATCAACAGTTAGCATTTTAGTCAAGAGGGTGGAAAATGGGGACAGACAAGAAAAATCCTTTGAAAGAACATCAAAAAATCTTTTAGACCATTTTTTCTTCGCGATCGATCATCTAAAAGTGTCTGCGCTAATTTTTCCACAAGAAAACATCGCGAAAAAATGTCCGGGATAACTTTTTGGCCTTGTAGACTCATGAAAAAGTCTCTGGAAAGGTTTTTTTTTACAAAAAAATCGCTCCTGAGTCTTTTTTGCGATTTTTCTTTTTTGAAAATCTCTTCCAGAGTCTCCGGAACGATTTTCCGAAACAAAAAAATTGCGCTAGAGTCTTTTATGCGATTTTTTTGTCGAAAAACGTGATA
>JAUPLE010001021.1 GCA_030837085.1 Acidobacteriota bacterium
AAATTGATGTAAAACCCTCAAATGCCGATGGGAAGATCGTTATATTATTCGAAAGCAGTTCTAGTTTGAGAATCCCGGATGATAAGAATCAAATTTTTAAGCCTTTTTCCAGGGGCACTGACGAAGAACCAGGCCAGGGGTTGGGTTTGAGTATCGCGTCCGAATGCGTCCACCTTCACGGTGGAGATATCCACGCAGAGAATATAAAGGGAAAGGGCGCAGTCGTGTTTCATATTACTTTACCGAAGGATTTAAAAATCAAAAAGGAGAGAAATTATGGGTGAAATAGACAAAAAAGAAATTTTTTATGCAAGCATCGCCAATCGGAAACTGAGGGTTTTGTTCTGGGACGACGGGGCGGAAGGTCAATACAAGACCCTCTTTACCGAGATAAAGCTCGGTTTTGAAAAGTACGGCTGGGAGGCCCTCATCCTTACCGAAAAGGGCGAGGCGGTTCGGCTGGCCCTGGAAGAGAACTTCGATGCTGTTGTACTTGACTTATTGCATGATTCCGACAAAAAACCCGTGGGACTGGACATGTTAAAAGAGATCCGTTTAAAGAAGCCTTTCTTGCCCCTGGTTATATTTACCATTGCCCTGGAGATGGTATATGTGCAAAGCGGCATGCGCGGGGATGTCAGCTATTACCTGACCAAACCCATCAAAAGCTACCACGACGTAATCCGGGCAGTGGAGGTGGCTATCGAAAGAGAGAAGACTAAAGAGAAATTGATCCAGGACCGGTACTTTTCCTCATTAGGCAAACTGGCTGCCGGTGTCGCCCATTTCGTTAAAAATTCTCTCTGGAACATCAATAGCCGAGTGCAGATGATGCTTGAAGAAACTAACAAAGAAGACAAACATTACGAGCTATTACAGACCATTAAACGACGATGCGATGATACCAACAAGTTTGTTCTCAGTCTCCTGCAATATGCTCGCCGGGGAGGTATATCGGGCGAAAAGAAAGAATTAAACATTGTCGAAATTACCTCGGATGTGTTAAGGCTGCTGGATCAGGAGATAAAAAACGCCAGTATCTCCAAGGATCTCCAGGTAGCGAAAGGTGAAGTCAAGCTCATGGGAATCGAGTTCGAATTGAAAGAAGCTTTCCTGAACCTTATCAAAAATGCCATCGAGGCCATGACCTCCGGCGGCAAGCTCTCCATCGAAGTTGTCCCGGGTGACAAATACCTTTCCATCAAGGTTTCCGATACCGGGGTGGGAATGAGCCAGGAAGTACTTGAAAATCTATTTATGCCTTTCTATACCACCAAAGTGGATTCCATAGGTTTCGGACTCTTTGATACCCAGCGAATCGTTCAAAAACATGGGGGAGAGATAAAAATAAAGAGTGAGGAAGGGAAGGGCAGCACGTTCACCATTAATATTCCCTATAAAGAAATAGAGGAGGTTGCCAATGGGAACTGAAATACAACTACTCATCATCGAAGAAGATGAAGGTAGGATTGACCAAATTCAAAGGACCTTAACCGAAGAAATATATAAAATCGAGATATCGGTGACCTGGGAAGATGCGCTGCAAAAAATCTCCAGTAGTGATTTTGACCTCATCATGTGTAGCAACCGGATAGCCAATCGGGAAGTAACCTGGTTCCTTGATGAATTAGTTCAAACATATCCAAATAAATTGAACTTACCCTTCATAATTTGCCGGACGACCGAGAATATACGAAACGAAGTTGAGAGGGTTTTTCTCGGTAGAAGATTCCAATGGATCGATAAAGAGAGCGCCGACTATGTCTATGAATTGGAATGGTTGATTATGGGTTTTTCCCCCAGGATATTCAATAGCTATAGAAGAAGATTGGATGAGTCGATTAACGGTTTTAAGGACGCAAGAGCATTAATAGATTTAAAAACTAGAGAGATAGAACGCATTCAAAAAAAATTGAAGGTAATCAATGAAAATAGCGGAGAAATACAGAAAATAAAGAAAGAGTATATGCGTAGAAAAGATATAATAGAAACCTTGATTTTAATGGTCAGTGCATTTACCATGGCCACAGGCTTTATTTTCTCTGCCATGATTATATTCTTCAAAGGTTCAATTGAAACAGTTTGCATTCCAGTATTGCCCATTCTTGTGTTATTTGGTTTTTGCCTGTTATTCTGGGGCTATTTGCCATATCTACTTTTCAAAAAAAGTGCGAAAAAAATAGCAAAGGAGAAAACTGATGAAATAATAGATGAATGGCGTGCTAAAAATCAGCGGAAAAAAATACTGGTGGTTGATGACGATGAAGACAACATCAATCTGTTGAATTACCTCCTTGGCCAGGAAGGTTACGAAGTCCATTCGGCCAAAAACGGCGCAGAGGCAATCAGGAAAGCGATAGACACCTTTTTCCAGGTTATCGTTCTTGATCTCCGCATGCCAGGAATGGACGGCATCCAGGTCCTAGAAAAATTAAAAGCAGAATCTCCCCAATCCCAAGTCCTGATTCTTACCGCTTACGGCAGCGACGAAAGCATTAAAAAAGCCTGCGCTGCCAATGTCATTGATTTTATCGAGAAACCCGTGGATAACATACTCCTTTTGCATAAGATCGATAAGGCCTTCGAATACGCGGACGCCCTATTACAGAAAGAAAAACAGGGGGAAAAAACCTGAAAAGTTGAGAATACGATCACTGTCTGTTCCCTACTGTCTACCAATTTGCATTGCCTTTTCAAGTCTCCCTGGTGAGAAGCCTATAATAAATCCAAAGCACAGAATTGCGATCCGTGAAATGCGAAAGCCCGCAACGCGGGCTTTCGGATTCCTAGCTTCGTGCTTTAATTCAATTCGTGTTAATTCGTGTCATTCGTGGGCCTGTTTTGTTTGGAACCGGGGCAAACAAATTAATGCCTCGTTACACCGCCATTAAGAGTGTATTGAAGTGCTCTTCCGGGACAGGTAAATAATCTTCTTCCAACGCATCTATATATACATTTATGGCTTCTTTCATATTATTAATCGCCTCTTCCCTTGTCTCTCCCTGGCTAATGCACCCGGGCAAGCTGGGACATTCGGCAACCCAAAAACCGTCATCTCCGGGATATATAACTACCTGTCTCATTTCATTACCTCCATGATTAATGCTGCATTATTACTATAATTAAAATTTCAACAAATGTCAACAGGCGGAGGAAAAAGATGGAAGGCAAAATAGTGAGAAAATGAGAGGTTAAAAAAAATTCGTGTTAATTCGTGTCATTCGTGGGCTTGTTTATATCCTGGTCAGTTTTTTCCTCAAACCTTCACCAATGAAATTGAACGCAATAATAATGAAGAACAGCACTACACCGGGAATAATAATCAAACCCGGTCTGTCAA
>JAUPLE010001022.1 GCA_030837085.1 Acidobacteriota bacterium
TACAACGCCGCTTCCATCAGCGATGAAATGGTAAAAAAGTGCTGTATCTATTTTGTTAATATTCTCAATAAATATATAAACGACCCGGAAAGTCCGGCCAGGAGGGACGATATCCTGCTGCCGGCAGAGAAAGAGAAACTCCTATACCTGTTTAATGATACAAAAGCTCCCTATTCAAGAGAAAAGACCATGCACATGTTGTTCGAAGAACAGGTTTTAAAGACGCAGGATAATACGGCAGTAATAGATATAGATGGTTTGCGGCAAATTACCTACCGTGAATTGAATGAACAATCCAACCGGTTGGCCAATGGGCTGCGCAAAATGGGAGTAGAGACGGGTGACTTTGTAAACGTGGTGATGGAACGTCGTATGGAGATAGTACTTGCGGTAATGGCGATATTAAAGGCGGGAGGCGCTTATGCCCCATTGGAACCTTATTTACCGGATCGGAGGATAGAGAAGATCCTGGAATCGCTGAAAACAAAATGCGTCGTCACCGACTCTTCCAACCGGTCAAGGTTAGAAGCGATGGGCGCATCGCTGAGTTGTTTAAATCACATCGTCAGCCTGGATAAATTGGGGTATCGAGAATTTAAAGATAACCCGGTTGAAAACCTCACACCCATATCCGGTTCCGAAGATATTTCTTATGTGATTTATACGTCTGGGTCTACGGGAACGCCCAAAGGAGTGGTCGAGACGCACCGGCCGGTGGTAAATGTGGTCGAATGGGTCAATAAGACATTTGAAGTTGGAGAGAAGGATAAATTGCTGTTTGTAGCCTCGTTGGGATTCGATTTGTCGGTGTATGACATTTTCGGTTTATTATCATCCGGGGGATCGATTCGGACAGCGGGATCAGCCGATATGAAAGAGCCGCTGCGGTTATTGGAGATCATCGTTAAAGAAGGGATCACATTCTGGGATTCGGCGCCGGCGGCGCTTCAACGGTTAGTTCCTTTCTTTAGTGAGGTAAGGGAATATAGCAGCATAACCGGGTTAAGATTGGTTTTTTTAAGTGGAGATTGGATACCGGTGAGCATGCCGGACGCTTTGAGGGAAACATTTAAGGGAGTTCGGGTAATAAGCCTGGGCGGCGCAACAGAAGCAACAGTCTGGTCCAATTTTTACCCCATCGGAGATGTGGACCCGTCGTGGCCCAGTATTCCGTATGGAAAACCCATTCAAAATGCAAAGTATTACATCCTGGATACAAGTTTGAATCTTTGTCCCATCAAAATAGCGGGAGATCTATATATCGGGGGTGAGTGTCTGGCAAAAGAGTACAAAAATGACCCTGAATTAACAGCCGGGAAGTTCATTGAAAATCCTTTTTGCCCTGGAGAGAAGCTCTATAAAACAGGAGATATTGCCCGGTGGTTTGAAGATGGCAATATGCAGTTTTTAGGACGTAAAGATCACCAGGTAAAGATCAGGGGTTATCGGATCGAATTAGGAGAGATCGAAAGCGTGTTATCCGAGTTTCCTGGAATAAGAGAAACAATTGTGATAGACCGGAAAGATGGGAGTGGGAATAAATATATATGCGCTTATTATATAGTAGAACGAGTAGGGGAAAGAATCGAAAAAGAAGAGTTGATATCGTATCTCAGTGGAGAATTGCCGGAATATATGATCCCAGGCTATTTTATACCGATAGAACATATACCGGTAACGCCGAACGGCAAACTGGATCGAAATGCTCTGCCTGAACCGGAACTGAGTATAGCAGAGGTATCGTATGCTGCGCCGGAGGATGAATTACAGGAAAAATTGTTGGGAATCTGGAAAGAATTACTGTTCGGGCCTGGAGAGGAGAAGGTATTAATCGGGATCGATGATGATTTTTTCGAACTGGGTGGGCATTCGTTAAATGCCACGTTGGTGATATCGAAAATACATAAGATAGCGAATGTGAAGGTTCCCCTGGCGGAAATGTTCAGGCATCCCACTATCAGGGAATTATCAGAGGTAATAAGGAAGGGTAGTAAAGAGAAGTATGCGGAAATAGATGCAGTAGAGAAGAAAGAGTATTATCACTTATCTTCCGCTCAAAAACGGTTATACATCCTTCAGCAGATGAATCCGGAGGCCACTGCTTACAACATACCGGAGATTATTCCATTACCGGCGGAATCCGATTGGAGGAAGATTGAAAAGATCTTCAAGCAGTTGATAAACCGTCATGAAAGCCTGAGAACATCATTTCACATGATCAATGATAGCCCAGTTCAGAAAATCCATGAACAAGTGGAATTTGAGACTACAGATTATACGGATTACACAGATCTAAGATCATTCATCCGTCCTTTTGATCTGTCGCAAGCGCCTTTGATGCGAGTGGGTTTAAAAAACAACAGCGACGGAACTTACATTTTGCTGGTAGATATGCATCATATCATATCGGATGGAGTTTCACACATGATATTGGCAAAGGAATATCATGCGTATGGCAATGGGGAAGAGTTATCGCCATTGCGGATCCACTATAAAGATTTTTCCGAATGGCAGAATGGAGAGAAGGAAAAGGAAAACCTCAAACGCCAGGAGGAATATTGGATTAAGGAGTTTGCAGGAGAAATACCGGTACTTGACCTACCCACCGATTATCCTCGTCCGTTGATACAGAGTTTTGAAGGAAATAGAGTCAATTTTGAGATATCCGTAGAAGAAAACCGGGACTTAAATGCAATGGCATTAAAAAAAGGTTCTACGCTGTTCATGGTATTGGCTGCGGTATTTAATATCTTATTATCTAAAATCAGCGGTCAGGAAGAGATCATTATTGGAACCCCCATTGCCGGAAGGAGGCATGACGATTTAGAAAAAATTATCGGTATGTTTGTCAATACTCTAGCGTTAAGGAATTATCCGAACGGTAACAAAATGTTCGGAGATTTCCTTGCCGAAGTAAAAGAAAAGACGATAAAAGCTTTTGAAAACCAGGATTACCAGTATGAGGCCCTGGTTGAGCATGCGGTGGTGAATAGGGATGCTCGCCGGAATCCGTTGTTCGATGCCATGTTTGTCCTTCAAAATTTCGGATCTCAAAAAATCGAAATTCCCGGTTTGGAGTTGATCCCCTATGAATACGAAAACAAAACAGCGAAATTTGACCTGACATTGGTTGCCGGTGAAAATAACGGGAGAATTGACTTCTCCCTCGAGTACTGTTCAAAACTCTTTCGAATAGAAACGATCGAAAGATTTATTGGTTATTTCAAGCAGATTGTTTCCTCGGTTATAAAAAACCCGGATACCAGGATTTTTGACATTGAGATGGTCGGGGAAGATGAACATGAGCGGGTGTTAATGGCCATCAGGAATGAAGAAGTTCCTATATTTACAGGAGATATAAAAGAGAGTCGATATTTTCCTTCCTCAGTGGAAGGGGAGTTTGATTTTTAGGAGCGGCGTACATGAGAAAAATCATTGATTGTTTGTTCATTGGGCATAACGAAATGGATTTTGCCGAATATGAAAAAA
>JAUPLE010000015.1 GCA_030837085.1 Acidobacteriota bacterium
TCTCTTTTGCAGCCAGCCCCCCTTGGAGAAAGTAACGAGTTTTTGGGCCAGGCCGGCGGCTTCGTATGATGCTCTTTCCGCATTGGCCAACATCCGGTATAGGGGTTTACGCTGCGTTAATTCATCCTTTACCATGGATATATTTCCCGTGATAACCGAAAGGAGGTTATTAAAATCATGGGCAAGCCCGCCGGCAAGAATACCCAGGGATTCCAATTTTTTCGCCGTGAGTAATCTCTCTTCCAGTTGTTTACGGGCCGTGATATCGATGATAGTCCCCATATAACCCATTCGACTACCTTTTTCGTCTTCCAGGGCTACGGCCTGGCCAAAGACCCAGGTAACTTTGCCGTCCGGTCTGCGGAAACGGTATTCCAGGGCAAATTTTTCCTCCCGTTGGACCATATGTTGCCATTGGCTAAAGATACTTTCGCGGTCCTCGGGGTGAAGCCCCCCGGACCACCCTCTTCCCATGGCTTCCGGCGGGGTAAGACCGGAGATTTCACACCATTTTTCATTGACATATATGCAATTGCCTTCGATATCGGTTTGAAATATACCCACCGGGGCGGATTCCGCCAGCGTGCGGAAACGGCTCTCGCTCTCTCTCAACTGCTTTTCCAACCGGTGCTTGTAAAGGGCGATTTCAATGGTACTGAGTAAGACCCTTGGTTCGAAAGGTTTTAACAGGTAGCCGAAAGGTTCGGTAATCCTGGTGCGCTGCAGGGTTTCACTGTCGGCAAAAGCAGTAAGGTAAATGAGGGGGATATTGAAGCGTTCATGGATTTTTTCCGCTGCCTCGATGCCATCCATGGCGCCGGCCAGGCGGATGTCCATCAATATAAGGTCCGGCTGGAGTTCCTCCGCTTGTTTTACTGCATCTTCCCCCTTTGACACCACCGCGGCTACATTGTAACCGTTTTTTTCCAACTGTTCCCTGGTGTATTTGGCCACTATCAGTTCGTCTTCGACGATCATAATATTTGCCTTATCATTAACGCCTGTCGCAATCATGGGTTTTCTCCTTTTCCCGGCCCTGTCCGCCCTGTCCGCCCTGTCCGTTGGACGTATTTGCTGGGTCAGGCAATGTAATCGTGAAAGAAGCGCCGGCGCTTCCTTTATATTGGATGGCGCCGCTAATCTGCTGCACCAACAGGTTAACCAACTGCAGCCCCAGCGATCGGGGATTGTACACATCCAGCCCGGCCGGGAAACCGACCCCGTTATCTTTGAAAATCAACGTGATGGTATCGATGGTATCCTCTTTGTTTCGTTTCAGCAGGATATAAATTTCTCCTTCCCGGCCGTTTGGGAAGGCGTATTTTAATGCATTTGAAAAGAGTTCCGTAAGAATCAGCCCGATGGGTATGGCGACATCGATGCCCAATAAGATATTCTCTACCTCGATCCTGGGAGTTACGCCCGCTTGTATTGTACCATAAAGGCCCCAAAAGTGGCCCACCAGCGACTGGATATACTCAGTCATATCGACCCGGGCAAGGTCATCGGAGCGGTACAAATTTTCATGGATCATGGCCATGGAGCGAATGCGGCTTTTACTGTCCTGGAACACCCGGAGAACCCGTTCATCATCCAGCGCCCCAACCTGCAAATCCAGGAGACTGGAAATGATCTGCAGGTTATTTTTGACGCGGTGGTGGATTTCTTTTAAGAGTACTTCTTTTTCTTTGAGGGAATTTTTTATTTGCTGTTCCACGCGTTTTCGTTCGCTAATATCCCGGTTGATACTGATGATCAACTGCTGGCCTTTGCTCTCGATGACTGAAGCATTGATCTCCAGGAACATTTCACTGCCGTCTTTCCGGTATTGGGTCGTCTCAAGGTTGAAGACAGTCCCTTTTTCAAGAACCTCCCGGATTTTCTCTTTCCCCCTTTTTAAATCTTTACTGAGGGCTTCCAGGGACATGCCGATAAGTTCGGAGCGATCGTATCCATAAAGTTCGCAGCCCAGCGGGTTAATATCCAGGATAACTTCATCCTCAGGCCGGAAAATGATAATGGCGTCATGGGCGTTCTCAACAATATTGCTGAAATAGGTCCTGGATTCTTCCAGTTGGCGGGTGCGTTCGTTGACCTGCTGCTCCAGGTGTGCGGCGTAACGTTTTTTTGAAAGGTGTTGGGCGGTATTGAAAACAATACCGGCCAGGATTATAACCACGAGTAAGTAAAATAAGGGCGTTTTCCAAACGGGATTTTTTATGGTGATTACACTGGAAGAGACAATCCTGCTTTTAAGACCGCTGTTGTTAACTGCCTGGATGTGAAAGGTGTAACGTCCCGGTGACAGATTTGTATAGCGTACCTGGTTGTCTATGGAATGGAAATCCCGTATCCATTGCTCATCAAATCCTGCCAATTTTAAATGGTATTTCAGTTTTTTTTCATCGCTAAACGAGATACCCCTGAAATAAAATGTCAGGTCGTTCCGGTCAAAATTCAATGAAACCGGGGAAAGCAACGGATGCATGATCCCCGATGTTTCGACGCCCACCAGTTCCAGGATGGGTGGGACCGGCTCTTTATTATCTTTTTCTTTGTCATAACGGGAGAGGCCGGTGGCAGTCCCGATCCAGACCCGCCCCTTGCTGTCCACGAACCC
>JAUPLE010001023.1 GCA_030837085.1 Acidobacteriota bacterium
GACTGGGGAACGATGAATTCATTGACCACGCTCTTGTATTCGCTTACCGGGATGGGTTTCTTGATATCGTTGGTGATACACTGCCCGTCGTAAATGGCATACTCTTTATCATAAGTAAGAGAAAGGTATTCGGTTTCCCGGGTGAAATTGGGGAGATTACCGGCCAGGGATTTGACGACATCCGCCAGTTTTTTCAGGTCATCCACGGATTCGACAAGGCGGGCTTTGAATTCTGCCAATGTTTTTTTATCGGGGAGCATGGAGAATTTTCCGACCCTGGCCCGGATGGGGTGGGTGGTTCTGCCGCCGATGGCGTCGCTCAATTCATTGGCCAACCGGTGCAATTTGGTGACCAGCAGCACCACGTCGGTGTGGGTCTCGATCAGGGGAAGTACGCTGTTGACCTTCAACAGGTCGGGGACCACCAGGTAACAGACGTGCAGGATATGGCTCTGGAGGGTTTCGCCGTGCAGCAGCAATTCCCGCAATACGCGGGTGGTTTCGGAAATTTCAATGCCCATGGCGGCTTCCGTGGCTTTCAATGAGGCCAGGGTGTGGCCGATGGAGCAAATCCCGCAAATTCTCGAGGTAATGGTGGCGACTTCGGAAAAGTGCCGACCTTTTACCATGGCTTCGAAGAACCTGGGGGCTTCGGGGACCTGCCATTGAATTTTTTCGATCTTGCCATCTTTGGCATTCACCACGATATCGCCGTGACCTTCGATCCTGGTTACGTGGTGTACATGGATATTTATATTATTATTACTCACTTTTTTACCTCCGGATTGACTCCAAAAATATTGATTTTTCGTTTGATTTCTTCGACGGTGTAATTATATTTTTGAAGAATTTCATGCATGGCATTTTTGTTGGGGTTGTCCACGGTGCCGCGGCAGGCATCGCAGGCCACGCCGTTGGAAGGGCAAATGGCGCCGCAGCCGGCCCTGGCCAGGGGCCCCAAACAGACGATACCGGAATCGAACAGGCACTCATTTTCTTTGAGTTTGCATTGGACGCAAACGGGGTAATTGGGTAATTTGGGAACTTTGCCCAGCAGCAATTCTTTGACAATGGTGAGGAACTCATCGCGATTGATGGGGCAGCCGGGGATATAGAGGTCTACTTTGACGACTTCATCGATGCCTTTGGTGGGGTATGTATCCAGGTGGGGCATTTGGTAGTCCGCGCCGTATACTTCTTTTTTTACATCCTCCATGTTGTTCCAATTGTTTTTCAATCTATTGACGCCGCCTGATACAGCGCACTGGCCGTAAGCAACAAGCAATTTCGATCGGTTCCTGATATCTTTCAGTCTTTCTTCGTCGGCTTTCCTGGTAATGGAGCCTTCGATAAAGGCGATATCGTATTCCGGGGCGGTTCCTGTAAGGACTTCCCTGAATTCCACGACGTCCACCAGCGCAGCCAGCCCGACGACATTTTCCTCGAGATTTGCTATCTGGAGTTGACAACCTTCGCAGCAGGCGAAATCAAAAAAAGCGACTTTCGGTTTTGAGCTCATTAGATTGCCTCCTTTAAATGTTTGATATCATGATAGTAGAAAACCGGTCCGTCCTGGCAGACATATTTACTATCCATCTGGCAGTGACCGCATTTTCCTACGCCGCATTTCATCCGTCGTTCCAGCGACACGATGATGTGCTCATCCGGGAACTCCAGGTCGTGCAGTCCCATGATCACGAATTTGTACATGACCGGGGGGCCGACGATGATGGCGTATGTTTCTTTGGGGTCTAATTTTTCCGCTTTCGGGAGCAGGGTGGTAATAACGCCCACATTGCCTTCCCAGGGGAAATTCTCTTTCCGGTCCACGGTTTCATGGAAAGCGATGTCATCTCTTTTCTTCCAATTCTCGATTTCATCGGTAAAGAGTCTCTGGCTGGGGTCTTTGCAGCCGAACAGGATAAAGAATTCTTTGTAGTCTTTCCGGTGTTCCATGGCGTAAAGAATGGCTGAGCGCGCCGGTACAAGACCGATACCGCCGGTGATAAAGAGCAGGTTTTTCCCTTTCAGGTTATTCATGGGGAAAGAGGTCCCGAAGGGTCCCCTGACGCCCACGCTTTCGCCGGGTTCCAGTGCATGGATGGCATTGGTTACGCTGCCCACGTTCCGGATCACCATTTCAAAGGTGTTATCTTTGGAAGGGCCGGAAGAAATTGAGATCGGGGCTTCGCCGATGCCGGGGATGGATATTTCGGCGAATTGCCCGGGAAGGTGACCGAGGGGACGGTCTTTCAATTGAAATTCAAAAAAGCTGTCAAAGGGGGTCATCTTTTTTTTCTGGGTTAATTTGGCAACCTCCGGCAAATATATCGAGTTTTTTTGAACATCATCTTTTTGATTAGTTTCTGTGCATCCGCAATTTTCACACATGTTTGCCTCCTGGTTATTTATTCTCTTCCATATAATTGAATACTTTTACCGGTCCGGCGATATCGGCGGTGCATGAATTTGCACAGCGTCCGCAGCCGACACATCCGAAGTACCCGTACTTTTCAGGAAGATGTTTCCCTTTCCTGAAGATCCTATGTCTGAAACGAGAGCTTTTGTTTTTCCTGAAGTTGTGCCCGTCGGCGACAACGGCAAAATCCTCCAGCATACAACCGTCCCAGACCCTGACCCGTTTGCCTTCGGCCAATGACAGTTCGATTTCTTCCCTGGCGTCGAAGCAGTAACAGGTGGGGCACACCAGTACGCAGGACCCGCAGGAGAAGCATTTTTCTCCGAAATGTTCCCATACGGGGTGTTCGTAGTGATTTCCCAGGTATTGGGGAACCAATTCAACGGCCAGGGGGAGTTTCTGATCATCTTTGACATTGTTCCTGGCGTCTTCGAGCTCTTTCATGGAGTAATCGTTCTTAACGGCCTTGGCGTCTTTAAGGTATTCTTTGCCTTTTGGGGTCAGTATTTCTACCACCAGGTTGCCGCCGATTTCGGTGAGCATGATGTCGGCTACTTTGCGTCCCTGGTCTTTGGTTACGGACCGGGCAAAGCGATTTTTCTGGGGTTTGGTGGGGTACATACCGATCAAAAGTGAATTCTCTCTCTTTTTCAAATAATTTTCATCTCTTTCGCCTTCGGAAAAGGCTTTATCCATCAAGTAGATAGCAGCAAGGTCATAATAATGGATGCCCACGATGGTAATGGGTTCGCATTCATTGACGGCAACATAGGATTCAGGTTTCTTGGGGACATATTTTAGAAGAACTTCTTTGGGGGGCTGAAAATATTTTTTGGGAGGGAGAATCGTCACATCGTAATCAAGGCAGAGATCCGAGGCTGCATCCAGTTCGGCAAAGACATAGTGGGAACCTTTTTTGACAACACCGATGGTCTTCGATTCTTTGGCCGCAATTTTTCGGTCCAGGAAAGAGTAAAAGTCATTTTTTGAAATTTTTAAAATCTCCATTTATAATTCTCCTTCTGTTTATAGGCACTTTTTATTTTGTAATCGTTAAATTTGGGTTCTTTGTTTCCTGCTTTCATGTTAATTAGTTTGTATTATAACAATTCCCCTCTAAATGGTCAACCTTCTTTGCGAAAAAAAATTTTTTTTAAAACGTTTTCCGGGCTTGGCTTAAAGTTTAAAAGGTTGCCACGGACAAACACGGACAAACACAGACGGCGGCAAAATTTGCCTATCCCCAATTCCAACTATTAACTTTTACCTCCTCATCTGTTATAATACTGTTTGAAATAGGCCGGTAAAAATCACCGGCATCGATAATGTACAAACAGGAATGAAAGATTCGAAAAC
>JAUPLE010001024.1 GCA_030837085.1 Acidobacteriota bacterium
AGGGGAGTAATCGAAATCCCCGGCTTGAAAATTAAACCCTATGAACTTGAAAACCTAACAGCGAAATTCGATCTTTCATTAATGGTCATGGAAACGGAAGATAAGCTATTGCTTGAATTTGAGTACAGTACGAAATTATTCAAAAAAGAAACCATTGAACGGTTTATATCTTATTTTGGGAACATCGTTAGTGGTGTAATTAAAAACAAAGAGCAGAAAATTTCTGCTTATGAAATCACAGCGGAAGAGGAAAAGAAGCGGATATTATTTGATTTTAACGATACAGCGGCAGACTATCCGAAAGATAAAACCATCCATCAATTATTTGAAGAGCAGGCGTCAAAGATGCCGGACAATATTGCCCTCGTAGGGGCAGGTTCTCAAACCTGCCCCATGGTTTTGACCTACCGCCAATTAAACGAGCAAGCCGACAGCTTGGCTGGGTTATTAATAAAAAAAGGCGTCCTGGCGGACAATATTGTTGGTATTAAGATAGAGCGTTCCATTGAAATGGTCATCGGGATTTTTGGCATTTTAAAGGCTGGCGGCGCTTATATGCCCATCGATCCCGAGTATCCCCAGGAACGAGTCGATTATATGTTAAGAGACAGCGGAACAATGATAATGATAGGAGGAGCGGAAGAGCGGAAGAGCGGAAGAGCGGAATTTGTATTTTCATGTTTTTTCTCCGCTTCCCCGCTTCCCCGCTTCCTCGCTTCAGATTCTTCAAATCTCGCTTATATTATCTATACTTCCGGCACCACCGGCCAACCGAAAGGATCGCTGATCGAGCATCGGAATGTTGTCCGGTTGATGTTTAATGATAAATTCCAATTCGACTTCACGTACAGTGATGTATGGACGCTGTTTCATTCATTTTGTTTCGATTTTTCCGTATGGGAAATGTACGGCGCCTTGCTTTACGGAGGGAAGTTGGTCATAGTTTCCAAAATGACGGCCAGGGATACGGACGCGTTCCTGGGAAACTTAACCAGGGAAACCGTTTCCGTTTTAAACCAGACCCCTTCTGCTTTTTTTAATTTGATAAATGAATGCCAGGTCTCCCACCGACAGGAGAAACATTTACATTTAAAATATGTCATCTTTGGCGGAGAGGCATTGAACCCGTCGAAATTGAAAGAGTGGCAGAAAAAATTTCCCAAAACCAGGTTAATCAATATGTTCGGTATCACGGAAACCACAGTTCATGTAACCTATAAAGAGATAACCGAAAAAGATATCGAATTAAATATCGGCAACATTGGTAAACCGATTCCAACTTTAAGCGCCTATATAGTCGATAAATATTTAAAACCGGTTCCTGTGGGGGTAGCTGGAGAAATATTAGTGGGAGGAAAAGGAGTTTGCCGAGGATATTTAAACCGGGTGGAGTTAACGGAGAGGAAATATATAGAAAACCCGTATAAGCTTGGGGACCGCATGTATCGATCAGGTGATACGGGGCGTTTCCTGGAAAATGGAGAGATGGAATATTTAGGACGTATCGATCAGCAGGTAAAAATCAGGGGCTTCAGGATCGAATTGGGAGAAATCGAGAATCGATTATTGCAATATGATGGGATAAAAGATGCAGTGGTTATTGCCGAGGAAACAGGAACTGAAAAATATTTATGCGCCTATTTCGTTTCCGGTAGGGATTTTACCATAATGGAGTTAAGAGCACATTTAACCGGTAAGTTACCGGATTATATGATTCCTTCCTACTTTGTGCGGCTTGAGAAAATTCCTTTAACCTCCAATGGAAAAGTAGATCGCAAAGCCCTACCGAAGTCGCCGTTAAATGTAGGAGAAAAGTATACCGCGCCGAGAGAAGCGGTTGAGACAAAATTGGCAGCAATATGGTCTGAAGTTCTTAGCAGAGACTTACTGCATTTGTATCAATTGCAAACATCGATAGGAATCGATGATAATTTTTTCCAGTTGGGGGGGCACTCATTAAAAGCGACGATACTCATAGCGAAGATACATAAGGCGTTTAATGTAAAAATACCATTGACGGAGATATTTAAAAGACCCACCATCAGGGCCTTTTCTGATTATATCAAAGCTGCTGCCGGTGAAAAGTATACCCGCATAGAACCGCTGGAAAAAAAGGAATACTATCCGTTATCATCGGCTCAAAAGCGTTTGTATTTTCTCCAGGCGATGGAAGAAACCGGCACGGAATATAATATGCCCCAGTTATTGAACCTGGAAGGGAAAATCGATCGAGAAAGGCTGGAAGATACCTTTGTGAAATTATTACAGAGGCATGAAAGTTTAAGGACGTCATTCGCAACCGTAGGCGATGAACCGGTGCAGCGAATTCATGAAAACGTGGAATTCGAGATCGAATATAAAAACTGCAATTTGTCCACAGATTACACTGATTACACAGATGAAAAAGATAATACAATTCATCATTCATCATTCATGAATACACCGCATCATTCTATTCGCTCTTTCATTCGTCCCTTTGATCTGTCGAAAGCGCCATTAATGCGGGTAGGGTTGTTAAAAGAAGATGATGAAAAAAACCTTCTTATGGTGGATATGCACCACAGTATTACGGATGGCGTTTCGCTGGGAATACTGGTTAAAGAATTTCTTTCTCTTTACCGGGGGGAGTTATTGCCGCCGCTGCGGCTTCAATATAAAGACTTTGCAGGATGGCAGAACCGAGAAGTAGTGGAGCAGAAAGGGGAATCCATCCTGCGGCAAGAAGCGTACTGGATAAAAGAATTTGAGAGTGGAGCGCCGGTGCTGGACCTACCAATTGATTATCCAAAACCAAAAGTCAAGGGCTTTGAAGGAAGGGGCGAAAGATTCATTGTGGAT
>JAUPLE010001025.1 GCA_030837085.1 Acidobacteriota bacterium
CCAGGTCGGCAATCCCGGTTTTGAAATTCTTCTTTAAGAAAACTTTATTTATTTCGTTGAGGCCGGTCATTTCCGGGGTAGCCCACAGCTCTTTGACTTCATGGATGGTCATTGTTTTTTTAATAAACAGGAATTTGACTTTCATGGTATAGTCGCTGGTGATCTTGATATGGTTGCAGGAAAAACCCAGGACGGTTTCCGCCGGAAGGACTTCGGCATTGACGGATTGGTTGGTGATCTCCATTTTTACCAGTTGTCCGAACATGCCGGCCATTTGCATCAAATCATCCAGGGACAGGGCCATGTAAGTTTTCTCTTTCTCGTTGACGATATAGATGAGTTCTTTATCGGCTTTAAAGAGCCAATAACCTTCCTTCATATAGACCATGCTCTTGCCGGGAACGCTGGTAAAAGCCTGCTTAAGGTTCCCTTTTTCAGCGGACACTTCGGAGATGATCTGGCCAGTGGCCTTTTTGTCGGTACTCTTAGTGGTAATGGTAGTGGTCCATTGAACTCCGGCGAATACGGTACAGGTTAACAAAAGACCTACTATTAACAACAGTGATATTTTTTTCATGTTTCATTCCTCCTAATCTTTAAATATTCTGGTTTGTTAGTTTAATGGAACTCCGGGCTAATGTCAATATTTTTTTTGAGATTTACAATACCGCTTTTATCTTTTCGATCAGCATATTCTCCGGCGCGGCGCCTTCCATAAACGCAGTCTCATTAATCACCGTCCTGGGCACGCCCATAACATTGTATTTTACCGCCAGTTGGGGAAATTCCGTTGCTTCCACCATATCGGCCCTCACCTTCGGCGAATAATAAGCCATGTGATGGGCCAACACGACCGCCGGCGGACAGTAAGGACAGGTAGGGGTAACAAAAACTTGTAAATGGACTTCTTTTTCAAGTCCATCCAGGAATTTCTTACCTTCGGCGCTCAGCATGGTTTCGCCGCTGGAGATCAATTTTATGGCTTCAATCAAGGAAGTAAATTCATACCCCGCGGGGATGCCGTAAAACCGTATCCCGTAGTCTTTCTCATCCATCATCACAATAGCGGGTATCTTATCCACTTTGTATTGTTCTACTTCGGTTTTATCCTTTTCAAAATCAAATACTTGCAGTCTTACTTTATCCGAAAGTTCGGCGACTTCCTCCAATAGTTCCCTGGTTTCCTGGCAGAAGTTGCATTCCACGGATTGGGTGAAGTATTTGAGTGTCACCTCCTTTTTCAATCCTTTAAAGATTTCTTCTAAACTCTTCGCGACTTTCTTATTTAATTTTTTCATTCACACACCTCCTTATTGTCTTCTTTTTTATAGGAGATAAATTTATACTAATGGGGAGAGAAAGTCAACCAAAAGTTTTGGGAAATCCAAAAACCCTTTTTCAAAAGGGTTTTTGGCCGCCGGAGGCAATCGAAATTTTATCTTGACTTCAACTGAATGTTGGATTAAACTGGGTAGTTGAAAAAAGAGGACCATTATGAATGTAAATAAAAAGGATTTCGAACCGCAGTTTGGGAATTTCCGTGAGTTGATGAAGTACCGTGTCCGCGAGATATTGATTGTATCGAGCTTATATGACGCCTTTGTCCTGGAAGAAGACGGGGGGTTGTCGGAACGGATTCTCAGTGAATTTATGGGGCTGAATTTGCAATTTATTCCCAGGGTTCACCGCGTCTCCACGGCGGAAGATGCGTTAACCGATATTAAAGATAAGCATTTCGACCTGGTTATCACCATGACCCGGCTTTCGGATATGAATGTCATTGAATTTGGGCGGAGGGTAAAAGAGTTAAAACCCGACATGCCCGTGATCTTACTTAGTTACGAATGGGTAGAAACCGGCCTTTTGGTGAAATTAAGGAAAACCAGGGCCATTGATAAGGTTTTTTATTGGAGCGGCGACACGCGCATTTTATTGGCCATTATCAAATATGTCGAGGACGCGCACAACGTGGATAACGATATCAAACAAGGGGTACAGGTTATCCTGGTAATTGAAGACTCGCCGCGCTTTTTCTCGCTGTTCCTGCCGATTATTTATACTGAAATCATGACTCAAACGCGGCTCCTGATCTCCGAAGGGGTCAATGATTTGCACCGGCAATTGAGGATGCGGGCCAGACCTAAAATCCTCATGGCGGAAACTTACGAAGAAGGCATGGAAATTTTCGAAAAATATAAAAACAATCTGCTGGGTGTTATTTCGGACTTGCGCTACCCCAGGGAAGGGAAAATAGATGAAGAAGCCGGGTTCCGGTTTGCAAAGAAGATCAAAGAAGAAATCACGGATTTACCTTTCTTATTGCAGTCATCCAGTGTCAGTAATGAAGAAGTGGCAAACCGGGGATTGGATTTTATAAATAAGAATTCCCAGAACTTACTGCACGAGCTCCACCAATTTATTCTTTCCAATTTCGGGTTTGGGGATTTTGTTTTCAAAGATGCAACCGGACGGGAGATTGCCCGGGCCGAGAATCTCAGTGAATTTGAACGGGTCGTACAATATGTCCCGGCGGAAAGTCTTTTATTCCATGCCCGGAAAAATCATATCTCTATCTGGCTCAGGGCCCGGACGGAATTCGAGTGCGCGGAAAAATTACGGCCGGTTAAGGTGTCGGATTTTAAGGATATCGAAGAGCTCAGGTCTTATATTCGCCAATCAATCCAGGGATTAATCACACGTAATCAATTGGGTGTAATCGGTGATTTCGGGCCTTCGAAATTCGATTCGCAGAATGCTTTTATTAAACTGGGAAATGGCTCACTGGGTGGGAAAGCCAGGGGAATCGCTTTTCTTAATACGTTATTGGCCAAGACCGCACTTTCAGAAAAATTCCAGGAGGTAGAGATCCGCACGCCCAGTACATTTGTAATATGCAGCGGCGTTTTCGAAGAGTTTTTACGCAAGAATGCCCTACAAGAATTCTCTATTTCCGAGACAAGTAATGATGTTATCGCGGAGAAATTCATGGCGGCGGACTTACCGGCCAGGATCGTCAACGATCTGAGAACCTTGCTGGGAAAAATTAATTTCCCCATTGCCGTACGTTCATCCAGCCTGCTGGAAGACTCCCAGTCGCTGCCTTTTGCCGGTCTTTACTCTACTTATATGCTGCCCAACAACCACCCGGAGATCGAGGTCCGGTTAAAGCAGATCTGCGATGCGGTTAAGCTGGTATTTGCCTCTGTATTTTACAAATCCCCGAAAGAGTATGTTAAAAATACCAGTTTCCGGACTGAGGAAGAGAAAATGGCAGTGATTATCCAGCAGATCGTTGGCCAGGTTCATAATGAGCGTATCTACCCGGTTGTTTCGGGTGTGGCCCAGTCATATAATTATTATCCTTTTTCGCATATGGACCCTGACGATGGGGTGGTAGAGATGGCGTTGGGTCTGGGGGTGACAATTACCGACGGTGGTAAAACGTACCGTTTTTCGCCCAAATACCCGGAGATGCCCCCGCCTTTTTCTTCCGCGGCTGATTTTTTAAAGAAGTCCCAGAGCCATTTTTACGCGTTGGACCTTTCGAATAATGGGGTAAAAATCAATCGCGATGAGAAATTTAGCCTGGTGAAATTACCCCTGGCGGAAGCTGAGTCGGACGGAACTCATTATTATGTGGCCAGTACATTTTCCGGGGAAGATAATGCCATCAGGGATACTATCGCCATTGACGGCCCACGTGTGATTACGTTCGCGGGTCTATTGAAATACAAAATTGTCCCATTGCCGGAAATTTTGAATGAAATTTTGAAAGTCGGCCGGGACTCGTTTGGTTGTCATGTGGAAATTGAATTTGCGTTGAATCTTTTTAATGATAAGCAGGAGAAACCGGTATTTTACCTGTTGCAAATCCGCCCCATGGTAACAGGCCGGGAAAGCGTGGAAATCTCCATGGAAGATATCGAACCGGCTGATGTGCTATGTATGTCGGTACATTCCATGGGGAACGCAGTATTCAAGGATTTATATGACCTGGTGTATGTGGACCCGGCGACGTTTGACCTGGCCAAAACGCAGTTGATTGCACAGGAGGTGGGGGAGCTAAATAAAACCTTTATCGCTGAAAATAGGAATTATATCCTTATTGGTTTCGGTAGGTGGGGAACGTCGGACCCGTGGTTGGGTATCCCGTTGGAGTGGCACCAGATGTCCAGGGCGCGGTTGGTCGTGGAAGCCAACCTGGGAAATTTTAAAATAGAACCGTCATTGGGCAGTCATTTTTTTCATAATTTGACGTCCCTGGGATTGGGGTATTTTCATATAGCCAACAGCAGCAGTAATGAATTTATATTATGGGATTGGTTAAAGGAGCAGCCGGTATACCGGGAGACAAAGTATGTCAAACACCTGCGTTTTCCCGGGCCGCTCCAGGTAAAGATAGACGCCCGCGGCGCCCGCGGGGTTATTTTGAAACCCTAATTATGCAGTTGCTTCCGAAAAATCGCTTTTGTGTTTCCTGGAAAACTTGAAATCCCCCCCCTTTCGCTGTATAATTTGAACCGAATATTTTCGATTTACGTATAAAGTACTATTCGAGTGTATCCGGTTAGTCGATTACGTATCCCGTGATAAACCAACCGGATATTTTTGAATAAAATTTACTGCCGTGGGCAGTTAAACCTTAAACGAAGGAAGAATAGAAAATGATGCGAACGAGAACTAAATTACCGGCGGTGCTGCTGCTGTTGAGCCTGGCTTTCCCCGTGGGGCTGGTTGCATTAGGGGCAGAGGGAACCGATAGCCAAAAATTATCGCTGGCGGAAGCCCAGGAATATGCTGTAAAGCACAGCACCTCTACCCAAAACGCCCGACTGGATGTATCCGCTGCAAAGAAAAAAATCTGGGAAACCACGGCTTCGGGCCTGCCCCAGGTCAACGCCAAAATCTCTTATATGAATAACCTCAAAATTCCCACTACCTTGATCCCGGCTGAATTCCTGGACCCGAATGCCGAACCGGGCTCCTTCATCGGGGTAAAATTCGGCACGCAACACAACGCCACCCTGGAACTAACCGTGGACCAATTGATCTTCAACGGCTCCTATATCGTCGGCCTCCAGGCCTCGCGGATTTATTTGCAGTTGTCCCGGGAACAGTTAACTAAATCGGAAATCGATGTGAAAGAGACCGTGACCAATACCTACTACCTGATCTTACTGGCCGAGGATAACCGGGAAACCCTGGAAACCAACCTGGAAAATATACGGAAAACGCTGTACGAAACCAAAGAACTGCATCGGGCCGGCTTTAGCGAAGATACCGATGTGGACCAACTCCAGTTGGCGGTGACGGACCTGGAAAACGCGGTCAACTCGATTAAACGCCAGATCGAGATCAGCTATAATTTGCTAAAATTCCAGTTGGGATTCGACCTGCAAAAGGAAATCCGCCTCTCCCAATCCCTGGAGGATATCTTAACGGACATCAACGGCCAGGAACTGCTGACAACGGAGTTTAAGCTGTTTAACCACATCGATTACCGGATGATGGATACCCGGGAGAAATCCTTTAAATTATTACTGAAAAAAGAGAAAGCCGACTATTTGCCGACGATTTCTACTTTCTTCTCCCACAGTCGCATGGCCATGAGAGACTCTTTTAATTTTTTCAGCAAGAGAGAATGGTATCCGTCATCCGCGATTGGCCTTAATATCAATATCCCCATATTCGGCAGCGGCATGCAGCGCGCGCGGGTGGCCCAGGCCCAAATGGAGTTGCAAAAGGCCGGCAATTTGAAAAAGCAAGCGGCGGACGGATTACAATTGGAACTGCTGCAAAGCAGGTCTGCTTTCGCCGACGCCCTGGAAAAAAAACAGGGCAGCAAGCAAAACGTTGACCTGGCCAAAAAAATATACGACAAAACCCTGGTCAAATACGCCAATGGAACAACTTCCAGCCTGGAGTTGACCCAGGTGCATAACCAGTATTTAACCGCGGAGTCCAATTATACCAGGGCCGTGGTGGAATTGTTAACGGCCAAAACCCGCCTGGATAAGGCCTTAAACCGGTTATGAAAAGTTTTTGGAGGGTCCGGGGAACCTTTTTTCAAAAAGGTTCCCTGGCCGCCGGAGGCAATGTTTGATTGTGAAATTTTAAAATGAGGAAGATAGAATCATGAAACGATTAGGATTTAGAGTAACGGTATTATTTGTAATGGTGATTTTGGCGGCCGGCGCCGCCTGCGCTCCGAAAGAAAACGGGGCAAGCAAAGATGGCGCGGAAACAAACTCCGCACCCTTAACCCCGGATACCGGGTCCAAACTACTGGTGTCGGTGAAAAACCTGGGGTATGAAAAATTTGAACATTTTTTCCTGGCCAACGGCACAATAGAAGCCGTAAACGATGCCTTTATCAGCCCGGAAATCAACGGCCGCATCAAAACTATCCATGTCCGCGAAGGCCAATGGGTGGAAAAAGGCCAATTACTGGTTTCCCTTAATTCCGATGTGACGGAAAGCGGCATCGCCGAAGTAAATAGCGCACTTCAACTGGCCGGCGCCGTATACGAAAAACGCCGGGACCTCTGGGATAAAAAAATCGGCTCGGAAATCCAGTTCCTGGAAGCAAAAACCAATAAAGAATCCCTGGAAAATCGCTTAAAATCCCTGGAAGCCCAACTGCAAATGGCCAGGATCAAAGCCCCCATCAGCGGCATCGTCGATGAGATTTACCTGAAAGAAGGGGAACTGGCGGCGCCGGGTTCCCAGTTGATCCAACTGGTTAACCTTAAAAAAGTATATGTCAACGCCGATGTTTCCGAATCGTATATCCCCAAAATTAAAAAGGGCGACCCGGTGGAAGTGAGTTTTCCATCTTACCCGGGGTTTACCGTGACGGGGTTCATTTACCGCACCGGCCAGGTAGTGAAAAGCCAGAACCGGACCTTCCTGGTACAGGTGCTCCTGGACAACGACGATGAGAAGTTAAAGCCCAATATGGTGGCGGTCGTTAAAATAAAGGATTTTTCTGCGGAAGCGGCCCTGGTGGCGCCTTCCATTATCATTAAAAATGATATGCAGGGCGCTTATCTCTATGTGGCGGAGGGCCGGGAAGGGCAGTGGAAAGCCCGCAAAACCTATGTGACCCCCGGGATTTCCGAAGGCAGTAATACCATGATCACGACCGGCCTGCAACCGGGCCAACAGGTGATTATTCAAGGCTATAACCTGGCGAAAAACGGTATGGATATCAAAGTGGAAAAAATAGAAAACGGGGAAAATAAGTAGGACGCGGGGAGGAATAAACAAACCATGATTGAAAATAACACCATAAACGAGGGAAAGGCGGTGCGGGACTTTAAACCGACACGCCTCTCCCTTGAAAATAGGAACACGGTTCTTTTACTGACCGTCTTGCTGGCGATTTTCGGGTTCCTGGCCTATAAAAACATGCCCCGGGAACTGTTCCCGGAAATCAACATCCCTTATGTTTTTGTCAAGACCGTATACCCGGGCAACGCCCCCATCGATATCGAGGGCCTCATTACCCGCCCCCTGGAAAAAGAAATCCATACCGTCGCCGGCATCAAAGATATGCGCTCCAAATCCACCCAGGATAACTCGGATATTTTTATCGAATTCAATACCGATGTGAAAATCTCCGACGCACTCCAGGATGTCAAAGACGCCGTGGATAAAGCCAAAAGCGAATTACCCAACGACCTGGACATGGACCCCATGGTAATGGATTTCGATTTCAATGAGTTTCCCATTATCAATGTCAACCTTTCGGGCGATTACAGCTTAAATGAATTAAAAGATTACGCCGAACACCTGGAAGAGCAACTGGAAGCCATCCCGGAAATCTCCAAAGTTGAAATAAAAGGCCTGGATGAACGGGAAATCCAGATCGATGTGGACCCCCACAAGCTGGAAAATTTTGAGTTGAGCTTTTCGGATATCGAAGATGCGGTTAATTTTGAAAATGTCTCCATATCCGGCGGCGATTTAATCGTGGATAAAACCACCCGGTCCATTCGCACCATCGGTGAATTTACCGACATCCAGGAGATAGGAAATATTATCGTCAAACGGGAGTCCGCCGATGAGATCGTGTATTTGCGGGATGTGGCCGAGGTAAAGGACGGGTTCGAGGACCCCATGACTTACGCCCGCCTGGACCGGCAGCCGGTGGTTTCCCTGCAGGTGGTTAAAAAAGCCGGGGAAAACCTCTTAATCGCCACGGATAAGCTATTTGCCGTGTTGGCCGATGCCAAACAAAGCGGGATCATTCCCAAAGAACTCAGCATTAACCTCTCCAACGACCAGTCCGAGTACATCCGTGACATGATCGATAACCTGGAAAACAGCATTATCATGGGTTTCATCTTTGTGGTACTGATTTTGTTATTTTTCCTGGGTTTGCGCAACGCCCTCCTGGTAGGCATATCCATCCCCATGTCCATGTTTATTTCTTATGTGGTGTTGAGTTTGATGGGGTATACCCTGAACATGATGTTATTGTTCGGTTTGGTGTTGGCCCTGGGAATGCTGGTAGACAATTCCATCGTGGCGGTGGAGAATATATACCGGTTTATCCACCAGGGGCATTCGTTATTAAGCGCCGCCCGGTACGCGGTAAGTGAAATCGCCGTCCCGATTATTTCTTCCACGGCCACTACCCTGGCCGCGTTCTTGCCCCTTCTCTTCTGGAAAGGCATCATGGGCGAATTCATGAAACACCTGCCGGTGACCTTGATCGTGTCCCTCACGGCATCGCTGTTCGCGGCGCTGGTAATCGTGCCGGTGTTGGCCTCCCGTTTCATGAAAAGACAAAACGAACAAAAAGCCCCTTCCAAAAAACACTCTTTTATAGCCATGGGTATTCTTATTGCCGCGGCCCTGTTTTCTTACCTGGTGGGTATGCCGGCGTTGGGGACATTCCTGGTAATCATGGCCCTTTTAGTACTATTGAATTTATATGCTTTGTATCCCATGACCGGATGGTCGCAGCGAGAGTTTTTACCCCGGCTGGAGTTATTCTATTTGAATACGTTGAAATTCTGGTTAAAAGGGAAACGGCCGGTTTTCCTGGTAGTGGGGACCTTCGGGTTACTGATAGCGATGGTGATTTTTTACGTGGTGCGGGCGCCCAATGTGGTGCTCTTCCCGGTGAATGAACCGAATTTTATCAATGTTTTTGCCGAACTGCCCATCGGGACCGATATCACGGCCACCAATGACTTTATGTTTCGCCTGGAAGATAAAATTTATAAAACCATCGATCCATATAAACCCATTATCGAATCGGTGCTAACCACCGTGGGAGAGGGGGTGGTAGGTCAAAATGAGTTTTCCACCACCAATACACCCAACAAAGGCATGACCACGATTACTTTCGTGGATTATAGGTATCGAAAGGGTATCGACACTTCCGGGGTGTTGAAATTACTGGGCGCCGAGTTGGTGGGGAAATACCCGGGGGTAAAGATTTCCATGGAAAAAGATATCGTGGGCCCGCCCACGGGCAAGCCGGTTAATATCGAAATCAGCGGCCCTGATTTTACCAGGTTGATAACCCTGACCCAGTCGATCCAGCAGCACATCGAAGAGGCGGGCATCAAAGGCATCGAAGGTTTCAGCATGGACCTGGATGTAGGCAGCCCGGAAATGTTGATCAAAATCGACCGGGAAAAGGTGCGCCGTTTCGGTTTATCCACCGCCCAGGTGGCCGGTCACTTACGCACCGCCCTGTTCGGGAAGGAAATATCCGATTTTAAAGAAGGCGAAGATGAGTATAACATTCGTTTACGCCTGGCCCGGGAGTACCGTAATAATATTTCCATACTCATCAATCAAAAAATCACTTTCCGCAGCCAATCCACGGGTAAAATCATTCAAGTGCCGATCTCCGCGGTGGCCGAGTTTCATCCCGGCACCACCTATGGCTCGGTAAACCGGTTGGATATGGATAAAGTTATTACCTTATGGTCCAATGTATTGGAGGGGTATAATCCCGCCAATATCAATATGCAAGTCAAGGAGTCGATGAAAAAATACTCCATGCCGAAAGGGTACCGGTATAAATTTACCGGTGAGCAGCAGGAACAGGAAGAGGCTTCGGCCTTTTTGGGCCGCGCCATGTTGATAGCCATGGCCCTTATTTTATTGATAATGGTCACTCAATTCAATTCGTTGTCCAAGCCTTTAATCATCATGACCAGTGTATTGTTCAGCACCATCGGGGTATTTGCCGGGCTGGCCGCTTTCCGGATGGATTTTGTCATCATCATGACCGGGGTTGGGGTTATTACCCTGGCCGGGGTGGTGGTGAATAATGCCATTGTCTTGATCGATTACACGGACCTGTTGAAGTCCAATGCCAAAAAGAAGTTGGGGTTAGGCCCGGGGGATGATTTACCCATCGAGGAGGCTGTCCCGTGTATTATCCAGGCGGGCCGGACCCGTTTGCGCCCGGTTTTGTTGACCGCCATTACCACGGTCCTGGGGTTGGCGCCCATGGCAATGGGGCTCAACATCAATTTTAACACAATGTTGTCCCGTTTAGACCCCCAGATTTATTTCGGCGGCGACAACGCTTTATTTTGGGGACCGTTGGCCTGGACCGTAATATTCGGGTTAACCTTTGCCACTTTCCTGACCCTGGTGGTGGTGCCGGCCATGTACCTGACGGGCAACCGG
>JAUPLE010001026.1 GCA_030837085.1 Acidobacteriota bacterium
ATCAAGAAGTTCCACGTTTTAAGTATAATGAATACCACATCGAAATCAGAAAAGCAAGAGGGAAGAAAAAAACTTGGTGCGCCGTCTCTTGGTGTGCCGACTTTTGGTGGCAAAGTTTTTGAAGAGCACAAGGTAAGAGTGAATGAAATGATGAATGATGAATGATGAAAAAAAAGAAAACAAAGCTCCGAATCCGGCAACGAAAGAGTGGGAAAATAGGGCCGCCGGTCACTAACTCAGTCCCCTATACCCAGGCAGCCAATATGGTTTTACCTTCCATTTCGATTAACTGGTTTTTCCCAATCAGACCACTTTCCTTTCTCAAATCATAAATCAATAGGTAACCCATGGATTCATTGTGAATGTCCAGGTATCCACACAATTGACGGATGCCATCCCGGTGATAGGATTCCCCACGCCATATTTTAAGCTCTATAATGTGTTTTTTATTATTAAAAGTAACCACGATATCCAACCGGTTTTCCTCGGAAACCTGGACCTCTTTGAAATCAAAACCCCGGCCATTAAGAATCGGTCGGATAAACGCCAAAAACAAGAGCCTGCCATTTCGTTCAAGAAACTCCCGGTCCTTTTGGCTGTAATGCTCTTTCATAAAATCCTGGAATTTCAGGAAAACCTTTTTGATATCCAGACCACCGGTTTCGTCAAGATACCTGGCGGTAAAATGATTGAACTTTGCTTTACTAGCGGTTTCCAGTTTCGAGGCCATATAATTGTAAACACGCTGCTCATACAAGCGGTTATGAATTTTTACTTTTCCCATCTCATCTTTTAATACACCGTAAATCTTCCCAAAAAGAATGATGGGGTTACTGGTATTAAATGAAAATTCGGCCCCATTCATGATGATATCAAAGACCAATTCATACAGGTCCGGGTTATTTTCAAGGTTCTGAATCAGGCTTTCGGAATTGGTATTATCGGTATTAAGGGAAATTTGAACGGCTTTTTCCACATCCTCCGGCTGCCATTCATTTCTATTCTTTTTGGCGGGTAATAATTCTTCGTGGATGATTTTACACAACTGGCTGACCAGGAAGGGATAGCCGGAGGTCAGGTAAAACAGTTGTCGGGCAAAATAGGGAATATCCAGGGTTACCTGTTGTTCGGTTGAGTAAACCTCCAGCATCGACTCAATTTCCTTAACGGAAAATGAAAGGTCCACTTTAAAATCTACGGCAATGTTCCAGGGGCTGTTGAATTTGGCTTCGGTATCCTTTCTGATTTTGATTTTTAAACTCTTGACATCATGGACACCTGCCAATATCACGCTGTGGAAAGTATACTGCCCGGGTTCACGTCGTTTTAAATATTTTTTTCTCAACATGCCCAGGAAATCCAGGAATAATTGGTTATTGCTGCTTTTATCAACTTCGTCGATCATGAGGACGATTTTTTTCCCGGTTTCTTTAACCAGTTTGCCGATCCACAGACCTAATTTATCGATGCGATCCGGGAGGGGTTCGGAGTCAATAAATTTCACCAATTTATCAGCGCCGGAGGATGAAAATTCTTCCTTCAGTAAGAGGAGAAATGCGTCGATAAATACTGCCGCATTGTCAAAACCCTCTTTGCCGATGCCCTCGAAGGTTGTTTGGATAGGGAAATAGTCATCGGAAGTTTTTAGAAGCCGGTTTAACATGTAGAGAGTCGTCGTTTTCCCATATTGGCGCGGCCGATTAATGACGAAATAGTCGCCCTGTTCAACCATGGCAAAAATATCGTTTATTTTGTTGGAAACATCCACCATATAATGTTCTTCCGGGAAACATACTCCCGTTATATTAAATCGTTTTTTCATTATTACACCTACTGTCCAGGATAGTATAGCAAAAAAAAAGGTATCATACAAGTGAGGGCCTTATATGAAAATAGCCACAAAGGCACGCATGTGCGAAGGCACAAAGGAGCACCAAGGGGTTTATTATTAAAAAAACCTTGGTGCGCCCTCTCTTGGTGGCAAACATTTTCATAGTCTCAGGGCGAAGAAGGCTTTACTATTGAAGACTTTGAGCCGCAATGTTTACAATTATGTCTTTCCGGTTCAACTGTCCTGATTCATCTTTTTCAAGAAAAACAAAGCGGTACGCTCCTACAAATCCCGGCCCCGGTTGCCAATAAAAAATCCCTTTCACGGTATCTAAAGAAGAACCTATGGGAAGCGCTCTCAATTCATCGCCCACTACCATACAGCCGGTGAAATATCCGCGAACAGGATTATTTAGATTTATTTCTATTCTCTCTAATTCGCGGCACTCGATATGGATAATCCCTGCCTCATCCGGGTAAATCTCGATTGCTTCATTATTCTCATTGAATCCTTTTATAATTTGTACAGGGGCATATGGATCAGAGACTGACGCTCCCGGTTCAAAAACAGGCGAACACGGGAAAAATGCAGCGGAACCCCTACAAGATATATCGCTCCCGGTATTTTGTATGGAAAAAAAGCGACTGCCGATTCCGTCGCTATTTCCCGCGTTGTCCGTGGCAGTCCAAAAGATGGTATGGATGCCGTTTGCATAAGCAGAGGTGTCAAAATAAAAATATCCCACGGCGCCGTTGCTATTGCTGTAACCCGGG
>JAUPLE010001027.1 GCA_030837085.1 Acidobacteriota bacterium
TCATCGTCCCATGTTAATGTTGAGCAGACCCTTAAAAAAGCCCTTTCCGGGCATTGCTTGATAGTAGAAGCCACCAATGCAGCGGGAGTTATCGATGAGATATTTATTACCCCTGAGACCTATATTGCCGCGCCCGGTATGCCTTTGGGATTAACCCCGGCAGCGGTTCGAAAAGTTTCCCAACGGTTATTACATGACCCCCTGCAATTGGGGGTGGCCGTTATGGCAATCCAAGCAGCCGTATTTGGCCGCTTGAGTCAATAAACCTTCCAAAAGCTTTTTTAATTTGTTATAATTGGATACTGGAGTAAAACATGGCAAAACTGTTCAATATCACCGGGAACTGCATTCCCAGCCTTCATTATATGGCAAATATGTCCAACAAATTGGATCAAATTTTGACGATGGTCTCCAACGGATACTATTTTACCATTAACAAACCGCGTCAGTATGGGAAAACAACGGTGATAGCGTTACTGGAACAACGATTGGCGAAAGATAAAGATTACCTGGTGTTGGGTATCAGCTTTGAAGAAATCGATGCCCCTACTTATAACCAACAGGATTCTTTTATTTCCACATTCCTGGATATCGTGAAGGAACAATTGGAATTTTTGGGGGAGAAAGAACTGACGGCCTTGACTGAAAATCAAAAAGCGCTAACAAATTTTAAGCAGTTGGACCTCTTCTTGACCCGTTTGATTGCCGATTCAGGCAGAAAGGTAGTGATGATGCTCGATGAGGTGGATAAAGCCAGCAACAATCAACTATTCCTGGATTTTTTAGGGATGCTCCGGGCAAAATATCTCAAGCGAAACCAGGGGAAGGGACATACGTTCCACACGGTAATCCTGGCCGGCGTGCACGACGTCAAAACTTTGAAAGCCAAAATCCGGCCCGGGGAAAAACGCATGTATAATAGCCCCTGGAATATCGCCGTAGATTTTAATATAGACTTCAACCTTTCAGTTGATGAAATAGCCTCCATGCTGGAAGACTACGCCCTGGAAAGGGAAGTAAACCTGGATATTCCTTTTTTTGCAAGGAACATTTTTTATTTTACTTCCGGATATCCGTTCCTGGTAAGTTATCTGTGTAAGATCATGGATGAAGAGATACTTCCGCTAAAAAAAAAAGAATGGAAACCCGAAGACCTGGTTCAAGCTGTGCAATTTTCCTTGATGAAAAATAATACCAATTTCGAGAGTCTTATCAAAAACCTGGAAAACAATACGGAATTGTATGATTTTGTTTTCGAGATCATCATGAATGAAAGAGAATATACTTATAACCAGCACAATCCGCTTATTCATTTCGGGGTGGTTCATGGGATTCTTAAAAATGAACAAGGAAAAGTGAGGGTCCATAATCGCTTGTATGAGCAAATCATATATAATTATATGACTTCTAAAATGGAAACTTCCGGGAAGGTAAAATTTGATCATATAAGCAGCAGCTTTCTCAATGAAAACGGCGACTTATGTATTGAAAAAATGATACGGAAATTCCAGGAATTCATGAAGGAACAGGGCAGTGTAAAAGATAAGGATTTCCTCGAACGAAACGGGAGGATGTTGTTCCTTGCATTTTTAAGACCAATTCTCAACGGCAAAGGGTTTGATTTTAAAGAAGTCCAGGTTTCAGAGGAAAAGCGTCTGGATGTTGTGATTACCTTTCAAAATAAAAAATATATTATAGAGCTTAAAATCTGGCGGGGTGAGTCTTATCACCAGGCGGGAATCGAGCAATTGTGCGATTACCTGGATATTCAAAATCAGGCGACCGGTTACCTGGTGATTTTTGATTTGCGTAAGCAAAGTGGATTAGTGGGTGAATGGAAGCGATTGGAAGTCCGGGGAAAAAAAATTTTCACCGCCTGGGTGTAGTCACGTAATTCAGCCATGTCGGACAATCATACTTTTCCGTGTCTTTCCGTGTGTTCCGTGGGCTTTTTTTAGAGAGTTAAGCCATGAAAGAAAAAGATAAAGAACCGCCTAAGCGGTATTACCGTAAACGGGTGGAATTATACAAAATGATCGATAAGATCAAATTATGGCCCTCGCGTAACGGGAGATTGCACGGCATCAAAACCCTGGAGAAGTTAGGGGAGCAGGTGCGTATTACCACCCACTGCGATAAAACGTTTATCGTCAATAATTCCCGGAACAGTCGCGCGGCGCGGTGGTTAAGGAACCAGTGGTTTGGGAAAGTGTGCCCTATTTGCAAAGTGCCGGACTGGAAACTGGAAAAATATTCCACCACACGGTTCAAAAGGCATTACGGGTCCCTGCTGCTGTCAGAGGGTCAAAAAAAGGATTAGCCGCGAAGAAACATAGCCCGCGAAACACGCGAAACACACGAAAGGTCGGGAGAAATTATTGTCCTGTCCTCTAACTGTTTCCACATTAAAATATTTTTTTAAGGAAAAATTTTAAATTGAGTGGAAGAGGGCTGCAAAATTATAATTTTCTGTTGACAAATATCCGTCTATCTTATAAAATCATTCTTCGAATTTATTTCACAATCTGAAAGTGAAATGAATTAATATGGAGCAAAATATTTTAAAGGAGGCAAAACGTAAAATGAAAGAAGAAATTCTTGCTAAAACAATCATAATATTTATCGAGAACCTACCGGCTGAAACAATCGGGACTTTTAATGTCACCGATATCGCCCGTAAGTTCAAAGTCAGCCTTTCTTACCTCTCCCGCTCTTTTCACAAGTATAATCGTTGTACCCCGCACGAATACCTGGAGTTATATAAAATCATCCGGTTCGATTGCACTGTAGGAATGCCCAAAAAAATCACCGTAAAAGATACCCTGGCGGTGATGAAAATCGAAAACGTCAATCATTTCATTAAGAGATACAAAATCAGGATGGGAGCAACGCCGGGTAAGTACTGCAAGAAGTACAGACAACTACGGAAAGAAACTAAGAAACGATTTGCTGCTTTAAGTAAACGAAAATAGCGTTTTTTTTACTTTTAAAAAACTGCGATTGCTTGAACAGTTGCTTGTTTTAGTCAATTTCACATGATTTTTTTTTGCAAATTAGGGCTTGACAAGACAGATGGTGAGAGTTACAATATTTTCAAATCCCCCCTAAAGCTTCCATGAGAGAGATGATAGATCGATTAAAAGACAATTCAAATCTATTTATGGAGGTTTATAAGATGAGTACAAATCAAGTAAGTATTGTCATTGCGCCGGAAAAAGACACGATTGTCCAGCAAATATTGGACAACTTGTCGGCGGAATTGGATTTTCTGCTGCTCCTGACTGATGAAGATCGACGGGATCTCTCAAAAATGGGCCGCAGGGATCTGGATTTTGTCTATCGTGCTTTCAAGCATGCTTCAGGCACACCGGTTTATCTTCCACCCTATGTGCTGCTTGAAGAGTTCAAGAAGGACACTGATTTTTCCACCTGGCTGCGGAAAGTGGAAAAGAAAATCGACTTGATCCTGACGAAGGTGAGAGATACCGCATTGGTGTCGGAGTCGGAAGCGTACAAGTCGGCGCGGCTGTATTACAATTCCGTAAAAGCCGCGGCAAAAGCCGGCGACGAAGAAGCAGAGAAAATCACCAAGGAACTGGCCGTACACTA
>JAUPLE010001028.1 GCA_030837085.1 Acidobacteriota bacterium
AGGGGGCCAGGAAAAACCCGGCTGTGATCATACAACTTTTTCAGCAATCAGGAATCCATGTACGCAGGATTTTTCTTTTTAATAAAGACCCTAATTTGGGCAAAAGGTGGTATCATGCCGTCATCAATGCATCGGGAGCAACAGAAGTCAATGAGATGGGGACAATATCGGAAATTTGATTTTTTCATGAATGAAGAATTGATAAAGGACCGCCGGCTCATCTGCGCCCCAATAAAAACAGGCGATAACCTGAGAGGTAAACTGGCCATTAAATATTCTCGAATAGAAAATGACCGGGCAGTGAAAGATAATATGGCCAGGGTATTGGAAACCATATTTTTTCGCCAATCCGCAACAAAATCTCTTAAGGAAGGGGGGAAAAAGAGGCATGTGTCTTTTACTTTAAAGCGGATTGATAAAGGTATTGGTTGACTGCCTCTTCATCAGGGTGAATCTCTGGGAATATCTCTTCCCAAACCTCCTTATCCTCCATACAAAGATAAAGCGGCGCATCATCCGATATATTCTCCCGGATGATTTGTTTCATATAACGAAACAATTGGAGCCGCAACGGTTTGAAATACCGGTACTTGCCATCATGTCCCTTAACCAACTCTCCTTCGAATAACCGCGACCCTTGGTGCTTGAAAATATGCTCCCGCAAGGAATAGGGAAACCGCAAGGCCCCTAAACTCCACCACGCGATCCGCGACGGTTCAATAACCTTTGCGATCTCTTTCACCAATTCCAGGTACGCCGCCTGCCACCCTGCAAATATCACGATGGGATCGAAATGGATACCGATCTTATACCCATGTGCCTGCGCTTTCTCAACAGCCCCCAACCTGGCAATTAAACCCGGGGCCAATAACTCTTCCCGCTCAATAACCTCCCGCGGATTCAATGACCAGGATACCACAATATTCCTCAATACTTTTTTATAACTAACCAGGTTTTCTACATGGCTGGACTTGGTTTTAAACTCGAATACAATTTCCGGGAATTTCTCAATGATGTCGAGAATTTTATGGGAGTACCCGGTCTGGAGGTCCAATGCCAGGGAATCGGTTAACTCACCGGTGCCGATTCGTAAATATTGCCGTGTCTGCGAAACTTCCTCTAGCTCCTTTTCCATATCGTCGAAATTGGTGAAAAAGATGGGTTCCGTGGTTTCCAGGTAAGCCTGGAGGATACAATATGAACAGCAGTAGGGGCAGCCGGTATGGAGGTTGAGATTGTAATAACCACAGGGTACGACGTCGGGCGTACACGGGCAGTGTTTGATGAATTTTCCTTTTTGTTCCGTAAATCTAATCATTACTTCTACCGCTCTACCGAAGTCTGTATTTTTTTAAGATTTCCAATACTTTATCGATGGGCAGCGCTTCGACGCGGCGTCCGCTTATCCCTTCCATGGTTACGGCGGCAAATAAGGAATTTAAAATGGCTTCTTCGACGGCCTCATTAACGGCCAGGAAAAGGGGTGTCACGGCGTCGTTGTGAAGTACTTTCATTTCCATGAGTGGAGAAGATTTATGGGGAATGCGCAGGCTTTCGTTAGTGGAAACGGCAATCACATAATCGCCGCTGCCGTTGGCCATAATGCCGCCGGTTTTGGCCAGTCCTAAAATGGCCCGTTTGGCCAGGCGTTTGAGGTTCCTGGTATCCAGGGGCGCATCGGTCATGACCACCATCATGCAGGAGCCGTCGGGGGAGCTGTTAGCGGTTTTAGGTGGAGGATTTAATTCGTTTTTTAAATAATACTCATTTAATTCCACGCCCACGGGTGCGCCGGCGATTTCTAAAACGCCGCCGAAATTGGTTTGCACCAGGACGCCGACGGTATAGCCGCCCAGTTTTTGGGGAATGACGCGGGAAGCGGCGCCGATACCGCCTTTAAATCCGAAACAGACGGTCCCGGTCCCTGCGCCCACGCAGCCTTCAGCCACGGGACCGGGCGCAGCGTTCTTAATGGCTTCCAATACGTACTCTTTTTTAATATGCCGGCCCCGGATGTCGTTTAAAAAGCCGTCGTTGGTTTCTCCGACGACGGGATTGACGGAACGGACATCTTTATTCTCTTCAAAAGAAAAAGTATAATCGATCAGCGCATCCGCGGCAGTGGGAACGCTTAAGGTATTGGTGAGGATAATGGGGGTTTCGATATTGCCCAGTTCTTCCACCTGGGTATAGCCGGTGAGTTTCCCGAAGCCGTTTGCCACGTAAATGGCGGCCGGGACTTTTTCCTGGAAGATATTCCCGGTATGGGGCAGGATGGCGGTGACGCCTGTCCTGATTTTTTCATCTTTGATGAGGGTGTAATGGCCGACTTTGACGCCTTTTACATCGGTGATTGCATTATTAGGGCCTGTTTCGAGGATGCCTATTTTTATGCCGTAATCCCGGAGGCGTTTGGTTGTTGTTTCAGCGGTTGAGGGAAAGGGATGAAAAAGAACAAAAATAAGGCATATGCATAGGAATGAACGCATGAATGGGTAGGCTTTCGTATTCATCATTGTCCCTCTATTCAGGTTATCTTAAATTCTTTATTTGGGCATTCTCCCGAAGAGTTTCTTGAGCCAGCGGTGGAATTTGTGAATAGAGCCAACCGGTTCGGCATACAGGAGGATGCATTCGCCGGAAACGACAGTGATATTGTGTTCCTTACAGAACTGAACTGCGGTTTTGGATTCGGATCCTTGCTGCATCCAGATGAGGGGAACATTGGCAGCGGCAGCGTCTTTGACAACTTGCTCGGTTTGCGCTGGGGGGACCACCAGCACGGCGCCGTCCACGGGTTCGGGAAATGATTTTAAATCGGGGTAACAGCGCTCGCTGTCGAAGGTTTCCATATGGGGGTTAACCGGGATCACCTGGAATCCTTTCTTTTTAAGATCGCGGTAGATATTACTCCCGAATTTAGTTTTTTGGCGGGAAACGCCTACCACGGCTAATTTCTTTTGGTTTAAGAATTGATCGACATCTAACTTTCTTGCCATTTTTATCTCCTTAACGAATCGATTGCCTTTGTAAAATCAGGATACAGCACTTTTTTCTCGGTAATAATAGCAGAAATCAAGTGGTGGGGGGTCACATCAAAGGCCGGGTTAAACACGTCTGTTTCAGGCCGGGCGGTTTGTTGTTTCATAAAGTGGATGACTTCTTCTTTGTTTCTTTCTTCGATGGGGATTTGATTTCCTGATTCCAGGGAGAAATCGATAGTGGAAACCGGGGCAGCGACATAGAAAGGGATTTTATGGTAATTCGCCAGTATGGCGACGGAGTAGGTGCCGATTTTGTTGGCGGTATCGCCGTTTCCGGCGATGCGGTCGGCGCCGACGATTACGCCGTCGATTCGCCCTTTGGCCATTATATAACCGGCCATATTGTCGGTGATCAATGTAACCGGGATATTATCTTGTTGTAGTTCCCATACGGTTAAGCGGGCGCCCTGGAGGTAGGGCCGGGTTTCGTCGGCCACGACGCGGATATCCTTACCATTTTCAATTGCTGAACGGATGACGCCGAGGGCGGTTCCGTAGCCTGCGGTAGCCAGGGCGCCGGCATTGCAGTGGGTTAATATAGTCTGGCCGGATTTTAGAAGCGTCTGGCCATTAGCCCCGATTTGCCTGTTTATTTCGACATCTTCTTTATCGATGGCAATGGCCTCTTCTTTCATTTTTTCCTTAAGTAAAG
>JAUPLE010000112.1 GCA_030837085.1 Acidobacteriota bacterium
AATCTATTATAGGCACAACCTAGTTTCCAGGCCAATCCTATAACTTTCTGCGCCCCTTTCAGTGCTTTGGCCCACCTGGACTTTTCATCCCCCATTTGCTCTAATAATCTGCCTACCTTATTTAGCGGTTTTACCAATTTATCTTTCTCCGGCTCCAGTGATAATTCGTCCAGGCTGTCTTCGATTTTTTTCAATTCTTCTTTGAGCTTTTTATCTTTTTTCACTTCGTCCAGGGCATCTTTCAGGTTAAAGAAATCGGATTTCAGCGCCTGTAAATCGGTCCGAATGTCTATATTAGTTGGCACATTACCCGCCCCTCTGCTATCCGCCGGTTTTATCGAAGCGAAATATTTTTTTACCGCCGCTTTTCCTTGCTTCAAAATCTCCAATGGAGGATTCTCGATGGGATTCAATCCCAAATGAATCCCGATTTTCGGCTCATCTTCCCAGACTAACTCCATTTGTAAATCAAAAAATTCTTCAGGAAGAAAATGAATTTTATTACGATCCAAATATAATCTTTCCAGTTTGGTTAATCCGATGAGGGGTGAGATATCTGTGATTCGATTATCAGATAAATATAATTCTTTTAACTTTATTAACTCGCGAAGAGGCGAGATATCCGTGATCTGATTACCAGTTAGTGATAATTCGAATAAATAAACCAACCCTTTCAGAAATGAAACATCGGATAATTGAGTATTTAGTAAGTTAAGTTTCCTGAGATTTTTAAATTTTGAAATTGAAGTTGATAAATCACCTAATTTGATATCACACAAATTCAGCGCGGTAACACTTCTATTTCCATCCATGGAAAAGCCTTTTAAACGATCGGGCATAATTTTTACGTGATTAAGCTCTTCTAAATTTACCCCGATCTCCTTCTTTAATTGCTCGATAAGCTCTAAATCGGTAGGCATGGGCGCCTCCTGAAGCGGATGTTTGGCGTCAGGTGTTGGGCGCCCCGTATAAACGGCCTTAACATTCCGCATGGTTTTATTTTTTTGCTCATAGTAAGATTATAAAGGATTGCAGGGAAAAAGTCAAAAAAAACAGACACCTAATAACCGCAGGGAAGGCGGGGCGCAATGAAATGAACTTAACTATGCCGTTACATTCCGTATATGGTAGAAAATAAGTGTCAAGTTTTTATACCCGCAAGAAAATGTGAGCGCCGATTATGAAAAAAGATTTTCTCAGATTTTCTTGTGTATCCCCTTTTGTCTTTTTTGTCCCTTTTCGTAAGCAGACCCACCATGGAGTAGGAATTCCTTATTTGAGACAAAGCTAGCCTTCCTTTTTGGTATGCTGGTCAACTGTGGAATAGGAAATCCTTGCTTAAAGCTAGCTCTATCTATCTTTTTATTAAGCAGGATTACCCTGGCGTAGGAAATCCTGGTCCAAAGCAAGATTGAGCTACCTTTTTAGTAGTCCGGGCTACTCTGGGATAGGAAATCCTTGCCTAAAGCCGACTCTACCTACCTTTTCATTCAACCGACTTACCCTGGCGTAAAAAATCCTTGTTTGAAACCTGGTTGAGCCATCATTTTAGTAGGCTGGCCTACCATAACATAGCAAATCTTTGCTTAAAGTTCGCCATACCCTCATTTTATTTAGACCGATCAATTCGTTAAATTAGAAATCCTTGTTCACTGTAAAGTTTCTTTATCTTTAAGGTTGGATTACCAACCGTGGAATAAAAAATCCTGGGCCGGGATAAGAGAATCCTACCTTTATAATAGGAAATCTTGCTGTGGGATGGAAAAAGCAAAGCTTAAAAAGGAAAGAGGGTGAGAAAGCGAGAGAAATGCAAATAACCAACCGGGTTATCGCGCCTTCTCACTCCCTCACCCCTTTAAATGTGGGTGGAGTTTAGTGAAATAACCGGGTTACTCTTTAACTTCCCCGGCTACATCTTCTGTTTTGATTTCCTTCGCCGCGGTTTTCACAGCACCGGTTGTGGTTGCCCCGGGATCAGGTGTGGAAGTGGATTTGACCACATGAAACCGCTTCGCCAGTTCTTTGGCGATTGCGCTGGCCCCAGGGATGTTGGCATTGGACGCATTTTTTACATGATGGTAAAAAATCCTGGCCGAGCTGTAAGCTTCGGAACCCACCACCGCGTAAGTGTCTTTAAGCTTATCCACCAACGGCACCAGGTGCTGCATCAAGACTTGAATCTGTTTCAACAACCTTACATCTTTTCCAAATTCCGTCATCTCCAGGTACTGGGGCGGCAAATCCGGGTTCTTAACCGCGTATTCGTACGCTTTTTCGATAAAATCGATATTCTTAAGCCCGGTTCCCCGAAGCGGAATCCTCTCCTCGGTCGGCAGCGTAATGGCAAACGGGAGCTTTGCCTCGATGGCTTTGACATCCGTAATGATACTGGCATGAACACTGTCATCCAGCGTCGCTGAGATTAAATTGAAATTTACACTCATGCTCTTCTCCTTGTTAAAGTTAATTTATTGTAAATGGAATACCGACAGCGATACCCCATTTTAATGACAATGACCCTTCAAAAAATATTAATAAGACAATAGATGGTTTTATTGGCGATAAATTGCAGTTCATAATATAGTAAAAAGTTACTTCAATCACCATGTTGTACAAAATACCACATTATGTTCGATTCGTCAAGAATAAAAATAAAAAAAATGCAAAAGGCTTGAAATCTGCCGGGAAATAAGGTATATTGTTCTCTTGTTACTAGTTACACTGGGAGGTGTAATTATGGCCAAGGAGGCATTATATAAAGAAATCGGCATACATTTGCGGGCTACCCGTGAAGAACTGCGTCTGACCATGGAGATCGTCAGCAAAGAAACCGGGATTTCCCGCAGCTACCTGTCGGATTTCGAGAGGGGCGTCAAACTACCTACCGCCAAATACCTGAAATACCTGCACAACCGCCACAACGTGGACTTGAACTCCGTATTTGACGGGCAAGGCCGCAAGTTCCGTCCCACCCCGGATGAAATCGCCCCGAATTTCGGTAAATTCCAGGATGAAGTGGACAAACTGCTCCACTTCATGGCAGACATGCCCCACGCACTCTACGCGGTCCTGGGGTATTTTACAGAGTATAAAATGGTCAACCATAAATTGATCGAACAACATCTCTCGGAAAAAGAGAAAGCGGAAAAAAAGACCGCTTCAATCGGTTAGGATATAAGAGAATAAACCAGGGGGTTCAATATGAACACAATAGGAAAAATACCAGGAGGTATAAAATGGAAATTAACTACCATGAGTTGATCGATTTGATTCATATCCCGGAAATCAACCTGGAATTGGCAGCGTCATTGGAAGAATGGGAGAATAAGGAAGAAATCGCAGCCATCAATACCGAATTCGACGCTCGTTGGGCTCATTACTTTGACATCCTTTTCATTTCCCCGCTCCAGCGCGCCGCCGAAGGAAAAGACTATCGCTCCAAAATGCGCAATTGGCTCTGGTTCGAACTGACCCGGACAGATGACTGGACATGGGACCAAAAATGGGTATTCCCGGATGCAATTTATAACTTCCCTTGCCGCGATATATTACCGGCGGATATTATCGACCGGGTAACCGATACCCTGGTGGACCCGGACCGGGTCGTGACCATGAAGGGGGTACGCTCGAAATTCCTTGATATTTCAGTGGACCTCCAGGTGGTCCATTTCTCAAACACATATATCTTCGGGACCATTAAGAATAGTGCCAGGTGGAAGCCTTTTGATAGGCGGGACCCGGAGATGGAGTTGAAAATGCTTTTAGCGATAAAACAATTCGCCCCGGAAGAGTTCACCCAGGATATAAAAGAATTCTTAACCTGGTTCCCGCCGGTGGTATTGACCCGTCATAAGCGGAGGGGACATCTTGACCTTGTCGACTTGCCGTTGATAAATAAAAATAACCCACTGGACGAGTTAAAATATTTCCCCCTTAACCAGGGAAATGAGATGGCGGATTGCAGGCTGCTCCGGCTGCTGAAGATGCGAAAGCTTCCCGGCGTTAATGAAAGGTTGATGTTAAAATGGTGTGAGATAAAAGAGGGTTCTCACAAGAATGCGATCGAGGCTTATAAGATCGACAAGGAAGGATTATATCAACTTATGTATACAAAGCGCAATAAGAACAGGAAAAGTGCGAAAGGGGCTCCCCCGCTTTACTGGTTCGAATTGACGGCAGTCGTCCCTGATCGCTGGATGATAACCAATTTGACGCCGGCGCCAACACTCTTTGAACCGGTGGAGGATATTTTACCCATGGAGTTTCTCAATTTGGTACACTTCGCGGAGCCGGATGGAAAGATGGTAAAATGTACATATGAATTCAAGAAGCCGGCGTGGAGAAAATTGGATATCTGGTGGACGCGGTATTCCACCAATTGCGTCATGGGGTCTGTATGCGAAAGTACGGAAGACCTGGACGAGGTGCAGGCCAGTTATGATCGGTTGTTAAAAGGCAATATTGATATCGATTCGAGGCATCTTTACCGGCTTTTTGTTTATCACTTTAGGACGCAGCCGGAGGTGGTAAGGTATTTCCTGAGGGGCTGTGAAAACAATCCAAAGACGCCGATAATACGAAACCGGGTTTGAAAATAATCGCGAGATAAGTTATAATAAAGGTATGTTACTGATCGATAAAATCCAAGGGAAAATCGCCCGGTTCTTACGCAGACGCGAAGAGAAAAAACCGGTAAATAAGAGTTCCGAATCCCGCCAACTCCCCATCGATGTCCAATTTTTCGCTAAGCTTATGGGCAATGATTTTATTTATGTGGATAAAACCGGGTATATTGCCAAATTGATCGAGAGTAAGTTGACTTATTTTTTTCTTTCCCGGCCCAGGAGGTTCGGGAAGTCGCTCCTGCTCTCAACAATGAAAGAAGTTTTTTCCGGCCGCAAAGATTTATTTAAAAATCTCAAAATATATGACCGGATCGATTGGCAGACTTATCCCGTGATCTATTTTGATTTTTCCTTGATTGGCGCCGGCGAGTCTATTCCCGTAGAGAAAGCATTGGCGGATGAAGTGGATAAAATCGCCGGGGAATACGGCCTTCCCGCGGCGAGTGGAGCTAGTAAAACCAGGTTGAGGTTCTTAATCGAGAATCTATCGAAGAGAGAGAATAAGCCCGTGGTAATCCTGGTGGATGAGTATGACAAGTTCATCATCGATCAGATTACAAACGATGAGCAACGGGAGATCAACCGTTCCCAATTGAAAGAATTTTTCTCCATCTTGAAGGGGATGGGCAACTTCATACGATTTCTTTTTATAACCGGTGTTTCCAGGTTTTCCCATGTTTCTATCTTTTCCGATTTAAACAACTTGATCGATTTGACTTTCGATCCCGATTATGCGGCCATTGCCGGGTACACGGAGGATGAGTTAATCGATTATTTCTCCGATTACATACAGCGGTTTGCCGAAAAAGAAAATCGCAGTTTCGAGGAATTGTTGGACGTTACCAGGAAATGGTATAATGGCTATTCCTGGGATGGAACCACCAGGGTTTATAATCCGTTTTCGATTTTGAAATTATTTAAGAGTTTCGAATTCAGGGATCATTGGTATGCCACCGGGACGCCCACTTTTCTTATTAAGGCCATCCGGGAGCAGGCAGTCGGAATCCAGGAATTGGATAATATCCGGGTGAATAAATCGAAGTTGGAGAATATGGATGTCGGGAAACTAGAGTTGATTCCCCTCCTGTTTCAAACCGGGTATTTGACCATTGTTGAAAAAATCAAAAAAGACATTGACAATATCGAGTTTATCGTGGATTATCCCAACAGGGATGTGAGGTATTCTTTTTTAAATTATTTATTGGAGGATATTTCACCCCGGAATCCGCGTTTAATCGATAATATCGCCGCGGCCATCCTGGAAAACCGGATCGCTGATGCATTGAAAGCCATGAGAGGTATTTTTGCGGATGTCCCTTACATTATTTTTAATCATGAGGAAGAGGCGTCGTATCATTCATTAATGCATGTAATTTTTTTGTTGATCCTGGATAAAACCGGATCGGAAATCCAGACGAACCGTGGACGGATAGACCATGTGATCGAGACGGATAAATACATTTATATTTTCGAGTTTAAGATGGAAGATGCGCAAAGAGCATTGGACCAGATTCATGAAAGAAAATATTTTGAGAAATATATGATCAAAGGGAAACAAATCGTATTGGTGGGAGTAAGTTTTTCAAAGGAGCAAAAGAACATCGGCGAGTGGATTATCGAGGATTTGGTTCATTAAGCGAACCGCCGCTACTTTAAAAATAGCCGCGAAGGTCCCGGCGGGACACCCTTATAATGCGAAGGACCTCTTCTTTTTTTCATCGTTTCCGGCTGAGGCTTGCAACATGAGGAACTACTATTGTGCGATGCGCTACACGATACCGCCTTTCCTGGGAATGGGCGCGCCGCATAAACGGCCTTAACATTCCGCATAGTTTTATTTTTTTGCTCATAGTAAGAGTATAAAGGATTGCAGGTAAAAAGTCAAAAAAATCAGCCGTCAAAATAACCGCTAAAGCAAAGACGCACGGACCAGCAATTCTCATTTTGTCTTGAAGAAATGAAATTTTAATCAGGCAGGTACGGGGGCCTGCCCCTACAGAAGAAAAAATTCCTGGTTATTTGGATAATTCGATCAAATTATGTAGGGGCGTCGCCGTATTCCCCGTGGACGCCCGAAATTTTTCAAAATGGGGCGGCGCCCCAACCCTCTTTGCACGGCCCCAGTTTTTCCTTCATTGAAGGCAGTGTCTCAAATCTTTGTTTTTTTTGCACGCTTTTTTGAG
>JAUPLE010001029.1 GCA_030837085.1 Acidobacteriota bacterium
CTGGGGCAGCGGGCGGTTGTCCACCGTTTGTTTGCCCCAACTGCAAAAGACCATTTCTTTTGTTTCCATGTGCATTCTTATTTATCGACGTCGCCCAGGACGATATCGATACTCCCGATGACGGCGACGATATCCGCCACCAACCGTCCTTTAACCAACGCGGGCAGGGCCTGCAAATTGGCAAAAGAGGGCGTTCGTACTTTGATCCGGTAGGGTTTTTCAGAACCATCGCTGCGGATGTAATATCCTAGCTCGCCCCGTGGTGATTCGAGGGCGAAGTATACTTCGCCGGCCGGGACTTTGAAACCTTCGATCATGATGTGGAATTGGTTGATAAGGGACTCGATATCCCCGACTACCCGTTCTTTTTCCGGGGGCACCACCTGGGGTATGGGGGCGTTGATGGGGCCGCCGGGCAATTTGGCCATGGCCTGCTGCAGGATATATCGGCTCTGGCGGATTTCTTCCAGGCGCACCAGGTAGCGGGCATAGACATCGCCGGCTGTTTCCACCGGGACATCGAAATCATAGTTCTCGTAGCCGCAGTAGGGGTTGCTTTTGCGTAAATCGTGGGCCACGCCGGAACCGCGCAGGCTGGGTCCGCAGAGTCCGATGTTAATGGCATCTTCGGCGGATATCACGCCCACGCCGCGGGTGCGCATCTGCCAGATGCGGTTCTTGGTCAACAACCCTTCATAATCTTTCATAAGCTCGGGCAGCGTATCTAAAAAACTCTTTACTTTGGGCATAAATTCAGGGGGCACGTCTGTCGCCAGTCCGCCGATGCGGATGTAACTGGTATGCATGCGCGAGCCGCCGGCCATTTCGAACATATCCAACAATTCTTCCCGTTCGCGGAAGGTATAGAGGAGGGGGGTAATGGCGCCGATGTCGTTGGCCTGGGTGCCCAACCAGATGAGGTGGCTCTGGATACGGGTCAATTCGGCCAGTATCACGCGCAGGACCTGCCCACGGGGCGGGACCTCCAGGGAAAGGAGCTTCTCTACCGCCAGGCAATAAGCCAGGTTGTTGGACAGGGGGCTGAGGTAATCGATCCGGTCGGGAAGGGTAACGGCCTGGTGGTATGTCCTGTTTTCCATGAGTTTTTCGATGCCGCGGTGCAGGTACCCGATGACGGGGACGGCGTCGATGACGACTTCGCCGGCCAACTTGAGTATGATGCGCAGCACGCCGTGGGTGCTGGGGTGCTGGGGCCCCATGTTCAGGACCATGACGCCTTCGCCGGAATCGTTGTCGATGGTTAGCATTTTATCCAGTTCGGTCATTTCACTCACCTCTCACCTGCCAACGGAAAATCTTTACGAAGCGGGTGTCCGTTAAAATCATCGGGCATATAGATGCGGGTCATATTGGGATGATGGTTAAAAACAACCCCCAATAGGTCATATACTTCCCGTTCGAACCAATCGGCCGCTTTCCATACGGGGCTAACGGTATCGACGGCGTCGTCCGTCAACACCTTTAAGCGCAGCCTCGCGTGGCTCTTCATGGAAAAAAGGTGGTAAACCACCGCAAAACGTGGTTTTGCCTCTTTCCCAAGGTCCAGGCCGGTGAGGTCGCTGAGGTAATCAAACCCCTTTTCCTGCTTCAAGTACTCGCATACCCGGGAGAGCGATTCCTTTTTTAAGGTAACCGTGGTTTCCCCAAACTGCGTATCGATGGCCTCAACGGCCCCGGGAAATTTATTTCTCAATTCCTCCATCTTGTTTTGTCCTCAAATTTTCTGTTTCTATTTTTTTCTGTAATTTTACAATGGCGTCCAGCAGGGCTTCGGGCCGGACCGGGCAGCCGGGGACATAGACATCCACCGGGATGATTTTATCTACTCCTTGCAGCACGGAATAGGTATTGAAAATCCCGCCGGAGATGGCGCAAGCGCCCATGGCAATCACCCACTTGGGGTTGGGCATCTGGTCGTAGAGCCGTTTCACCACGGGGGCCATTTTATTGGTCACTGTACCGGCAACGATCATTAGATCGGCCTGGCGCGGCGAGGACCGGAAGATTTCCATGCCGAAGCGGGATATGTCGAACCGCGCCGCCGCGGTACAGATCATTTCGATGGCGCAGCAGGCCAAACCGAAACCGGTGGGCCAGAGGGAGTTCTTCCTACCCCAATTGACAAGCTTCTCTATGGTGGTGGTAATGACACTATTATCCGGTAATTTTTCTTCTATTCCCATTCTAACGCTCCTTTACCCCAGGCGTACACCAGTCCGACTACCAGTATCACGATAAAGATAACGATTTCGATCAATCCCAACATGCCCAACTCTTTAAAAACCGTGGCAAAGGAATACAGGAAAACGGATTCGATATCGAACACGATAAACAACATGGCAATGAGGTAGAATTTTACCGAAACACGTATGCGGGCAGTGCCTATGGGGTCGACGCCGCATTCATAGGGCATCAGCTTTTCCTTTGAATAAGTCTTCCTACCAATGATATGGGAGAGTCCCAGCGCAAACAGGGAGAACCCCACCACCAATACCAGGTAAAACAGGATCTCGCCATAGCCTTTCAGCATGGCCGCCTCCTTTTTTCTATTTTAACCGTTATATTTGTTATTTGTTTCATTGTACACATTGTACGTTTCACCATCCTGTTCTTATTTTAAAAAGAAGATCGAGTTTTTTGCCAGTTCCAGGTAGAACGATGGGAAAAGACCGATCTGGAAAGTCAAGAAGGTGGTGATCACCAGGGCTAATACAAGGCTCCAGCGCATGGGCGCGGGAGCGATGTCTTTTTCAGACGGGCGCATGTACATCATTACCGTCACCCGTAAGTAGTAATACGCGGAAATAAGGCTGTTGACGACGCCGACGACGGCCAACCCGACATACCCTTCTTTGACGGCGGAAGAAAAGAGATAGAATTTACCCATAAACCCGGACAGCGGCGGAATCCCTGCCAGCGACAGCATGAATACGGTCATCACGAATCCCAGTATGGGGTATCGTGAACCGATGCCGGAGTAATCGTTGATTTCCAGGTTATCTTCGCCTTTTTGGCCCAGCGCCATGACTACGGCAAAGGCCCCCAGGTTCATGAAGGTATATACCACCAGGTAATAAAGCATGGAGGGCACGCCGGAATCTCCGCCGGCCACCATACCGATCATCAAGTACCCGGCATGGGCAATGGAGGAGTAAGCCAGCATACGTTTGATGTTTTCCTGGGAAATGGCGATTAAGTTGCCAACAGTCATGGTCAATACGGACAGCACGATCAGCAGGGGTCTCCAGTTATCGTTTAAGCCGGGCAGCGCCATCAGGAATACTCTTAAAAATACGGCCAGGGCAGCGGCTTTGACGCCGACAGCCATAAAAGCGGTGACCGGCACGGGAGCGCCTTCATAGACATCGGGGGTCCACATATGAAAGGGCACCAGGGATACTTTAAAGCCGAAACCGATCAGCATCAGTCCCATGCCCAGCAGGAGAAGGGGTTCGCCCAGGATATTTTTAGCGGCGACGGCGTTGGCAATGGCGGCCAGGTTGGTGCTGCCGGTAACCCCGAAGATCAAAGAGATACCGAAGAGCAGGAAAGCCGTGGCAAAGGCACCCAGTAATATGTATTTTAAGGCGGCTTCGCCGGAGCGGCGATCGTCCCGCAGGCACCCGGAGAGCACGTATACGGCCAACGACAGCGTCTCGATGCCCATAAACACCATGACCAGGTCGGCGGCCTTAACCATGAACATCATGCCCAGGACGGCAAACAATAGCAGCGAATAATATTCGCCCAACATCTGGGTGTTTTCCCGGAAATAGTGCATGGACATGAAGATGACAACAAAGGTGGCGGCCAGGAACAGGAGCTGGAAAAAAAGCCCATACTCATCATTGACAATCATCCCTGAAAAGGAATAACCCCTATCGGTCAGGGATTGAAGGGCGACAATCAATGTGGCGGCTGTTCCCAGTAGGGCGATATAGCCCAGGATTTCCTTCTTTTTTACCCAGACATCCACCAGCAGGATGACCAACGCGGCAATGGTCAGGACTATCTCCGGCAGGATGGTGTTCACTGTCATGTTAATTCTCCCCGTGTGTACCCGTTGTACC
>JAUPLE010001030.1 GCA_030837085.1 Acidobacteriota bacterium
CTAACCGGCTCCAGTGCGCGCAAATTAAGAAGAACCGGACCAAACCTTCTTGCAGGTCGGGCATTAACTTTCTCGCTTCACCCTTTAACCGCCATTGAACTGGGCGAAGATTTTGATTTGGATTATTCATTAAAATATGGACACCTTCCCTCCGCGGCAAAAAATTCACACCCCGAAAAATACCTGGAAAGCTATGTCAAAACCTACCTGGAAGAGGAAGTCAAATATGAAGGGCTAACCAGGAATTTAGGTTCTTTCTCTAGGTTCTTGGAAGCGGCGAGTTTTTCACAGGGTTCTGTGCTCAATATCACAGAAGTGGCGCGGGACTGTGCTGTCCAACGAAAGGTGGTTGAAAATTATTTTACTATTTTAGAAGACCTACTGATCGGTTATCGCCTGCCGGTTTTCGCCAAAAAAGCCAGGCGCCGCTTGGTAGCCCATCCGAAGTTCTATTTTTTCGATGTCGGGGTTTACCGTACCATCCGCCCCAGGGGCCCCCTGGATTTACCGGAAGAAGCGGAAGGCGCGGCATACGAAACACTGCTATTCCAGGAACTGATGGCTATTAATCATTACCTGGACCTGGGATATTCGATGTATTATTGGCGAACCTCGAACAATTATGAAGTAGACTTTGTCCTGTATGGAGAAAAAGGAATCAAAGCGTTTGAAGTGAAGCGATCTTCGCGAATCTCCGGGTCGATGTTAAATGGCTTAAATTCCTTTATTCGAGATTATCCAATGGCAAAAGCTTATCTTATTTATGGTGGAACCAGGTATATGAGGGAGCAGGGGATTGAAATTTTACCTATGACCGATGTCCTAAAAAATTTAGCCGCGATTTTAGAAAATACAGGCTAAAACGCGGATAGGGTGCAAATAAGAAGACTTGACATTCGCATGCTACTTTAAAATTTCTTGTAAAATTTGGTTGAAAGCAGCGGATGGGTTTTCGTGTTGGGTAATGGGGCGACCGATGACCAGGTAATTACTGCCGGCTGCTACTGCCATCTCCGGCGTGAACACCCGCTTCTGGTCCCCTTTAACCGACCACTGGGGCCGAATACCCGGCGTCACCAAGACGACATCCTTGCCAAACCGCTTCTTGATGGGTTCGATTTCCTGGGGGGAACATACAAACGACTTTAAACCATTGTTCAAGCCCAACTCGCATAATTTCAAGACCGCGTCTTCCGTGGAAAGGGCTATCCCGGTTTCCGCCAGGTCTTTATCGGAAAGGGAAGTTAAAACGGTGACGCCGAGGATGGTTAAACCGGGTCTTTCCCCGGCGGCTTCAAGGGCTTTTCTAATCATCTCCGCCCCGCCGGACACATGAATGGTTAAAAAATCGGGCTGATATTTGAAAGAGGATTTTACCGCACCGTAAACGGTATTGGGGATATCTTTAAATTTTAAGTCCAGGAAAAGTTTCTTATTCTTGCTTTGCAAAAGGTCGATCACCTGCTGCCCGAATTCCAGGAAAGCCTGGAGCCCTACTTTAAAAAATACGGCATCTTCCAATTGGTCCACGCACTTTTTGGCTTCATCATAGCTATCATAATCCAATGCGATGATTATTTTTTCGTGTAAGTCTTTCATAATTTTAATCTCCCTTTTATCTCGGATAAATTCGTTATAGACAATGCTTCCATAGTTTCTTCCAATTCCTTGATAATACGAACCGAGGCGCAGGGTTCCGCCATGTTGATGGTCCCCGTTTGAACGGCGGAAGCGCCCACCAGGACAAATTCCAGTACATCTTTCCCGGAGGTAATGCCCCCCATGCCAATGACCGGGATGGAAACGGTTTTCGCCACTTCCCAGACTAATTTCAATGCCAGGGGTTTGATGGCTGGGCCGGACAAACCGGCAAAAACATTCTTGAACACCGGCGCCCGTTTCTTTAAATCCACAGCCACACCCAGGAAGGTATTGACCAGCGATATGCAATCGGCTCCAGCCTCCTGGGCCGCTAACGCCACTGCCGGTACATCGTGGGTATTGGGGGAAAGTTTTACCATTAATGGTTTTTGGGTATTTTCTTTGATCTGCTTTACCAAACGGAAAGTATGGTCGCGGTCCTGGGCCGGGCATTTGCCCCCGGCTTTTACATTGGGACAGGAGATATTTAATTCCAGTATGGACACTTCTTCCATGACGTCGAATATTTTAGCCACTTCCAGGTACTCTTCATCGGATTCGCCGCAAACATTGACGATTATCGGGGTATTAGTTATACTAGCCGTACGTTTGATGATCTTTTTCAATTCTTCGGCCCCGGGGCCAGCCAGGCCGATGGAGTTCAGCAGACCGGCGGCGGTTTCATGGATACGGGGAGGCGGGTTGCCTTTCCGGGGGTTTTTGTAAATCCCTTTCAAAACAAAGGCGCCCAGTATATCCAGGGGAAAAAACGCCTGGAACTCTTCACCGTATCCAAAAGTACCGGATGCCGGGATAATGGGATTTTTCAGTTGGATGAAACCGAGGTCAACGGAGAGGTCTATTGTTTTTGCCATGCGATTTCCTCCATCTTGAATACCGGGCCGTCGGAGCATACTTTTTTATATTCATCCGCCGTTGTTTTGACCGCGCAGCTATAACAGATACCGAAACCGCACCCCATCAGCGCTTCCAATGAGACCCAATTCTCAGTTCCTATACCGCCGATTTCATGGGCCAGGCTTTCAAACATGGCGTCCGGGCCGCAGGAAACAGTAACTTCGATGTGATGGTCCGCGATAATGCGGCGGATGTCGGTGGTGACAAATCCTTTTTGATAAGCGCTGCCGTCATCGGTATACAGGAACATTTTTTTCAAACCCAGTCCCTTTAGCTCTTCCACCAGGTTGAGATCACCGGCGGAACGGGCGCCGTAAATAAGGAAAACATTATTGGCGGGGGCATAATCGCAAATAGCGTAATGAATAGGGGCAATTCCCCTGCCGCCGGCCACCAGTAAGATGTTCTTGCCGGTGAACGCCGGGAACCGGTTCCCCAGCGGGCCCAATACCTGGACAGGATCGTCGGCCCTCAAATTGGCAATGGCTGCCGTTCCCTTGCCTACTACCTCATAGTAAACCCAGGTAAAAGGATAATTTGTATTAAATACTCCAAAGGGACGTTTCAGCAAGGGGTCCAAACCGCTGGAAGCTTTCAACATAACGAAGTTACCGGGTTTGGCGTTTTCCGCTAAATACGGGGCTTTGATTTTGAGCATATAGTATTTCTTGCTTATATGCCGGTTTTCAATGACAATACACGTTTCGTCTTTCATGGTTATATTATCCCATACTAGGGGCGTTTATGTAAAGAGCAATCGGAATAAACCCCCACTTATAACATCAAGCGAGTCTCTTATATTTTTTTTCCAGCGGAAAAACCCGGCTCTTATTTTTCCAGTAAAATCGAATTAAACAGCAATTTGAAAGTCACATCAGTGGA
>JAUPLE010001031.1 GCA_030837085.1 Acidobacteriota bacterium
ACTTAGACCCTATCCGTGAATCACTGCCAATCGCATAAGCGATTTCGGAAATATCCGCGTCTGCTTTTTCACAAAGAGCGGAAATAGCATTGGTGGAAGATATCCGCTGCGCCAGGAATGCATTGGCCACCAACTTGGAAAGTTCCGCCGACCAGAGATTGGTGGTGATAATCTTTTCCCTGGGAATCCAATGGGCGTAAATGTCTACCAGTTCCTTTTCAGCAGCCAAACCTTCCGGGGTGCGATGGGCGCCGATCAAAACCCGGTCAGGTTCCATCAGGTCCATGACGGCGCTGCCTTCGGCCAGGAATTCCGGGTTGGAAAGTACTTCAAACCGAATACCCCGGCTGTTGGCTTTTAAAATACGCTCCATGGCTTCGGCAGTACGCACCGGCAGCGTGCTCTTCTCTACGATTATTTTATCGGCCTGGGAATGAGCCACGATCTCATGGGCCGTATTTTCCCAATGTTGTAAATCAGAAGCCATGCCCGCCCCTTCACCAAAAGTCTTAGTCGGGGTATTGACGGAAACGAAAATAATGTCAGCCTTTTTAATCCCTTCGGCGATATTCGTGGAGAAAAAAAGATTTTTCCCCCGTACCTGGTTGACAATTTCAGCCAGCCCGGGCTCGAAAATGGGAATGTCGCCGGAATTCCACTGCCGGATGCGTTCCGCATTGATATCCACAACTTCTACCCGTAATTCCGGGCACTTCAGGGCGATGGCCGCCATGGTCGGGCCACCCACATAACCGGCCCCAATACACAATATGTTCTTCTTAAATACCATTCACTGCTCCTATTTGCATTGCGCTAAACCTCCAAATTTTATCCGCTCAACAGGTATCGTGCAACGTTCATCTTTTTAATCAGACATTATATATGGTAACTTTATATTTTTCAAGGTTTTTTTTTAACCATTGGATAGTCTCTTGCAACCCCTGTTCCAGGGTGTATCGTGGGGTATAACCCACCAGTTCTTTGATTTTCCTGTTATCGCATTTCAACCGTTCCACTTCCGAATTTTCCGGCCTTAACCGGGTCTCTTCCCGGACTACTACCGCATTCGAATGCATGAGATTTTTAATCGTTTCGGCCAGTTCCCCGATGGAAATCTCCGTATTAGATCCAATGTTGACCACTTCGCCCACGGCTTTATCGCATTCCGCCAATTGCAGGATGCCGGTAACAATATCTTTAACATAATTAAAATCCCGCGTCGGCGAAAGGTTTCCCAATCGTATCTCTTTTCCCCCGGCGGCGATCTGGGATATAATAGTAGGGATAACCGCCCTGGCCGACTGCCGGGGTCCGTAAGTATTAAAAGGCCGGGCAATAATAACAGGCAGTGCATATGAATAATAAAAACTTAACGCCATGGCATCGGCCCCGATTTTACTGGCGCTGTAAGGGGATTGCGGTTGCAAAGGGTGGTTCTCGTCCATGGGTATGTAACGGGCCGTGCCGTAGACTTCCGATGTGGAAGTGTGAATGATCCGTTGGCAGCCGTTTTCCAAAGCGGCCTGGCAGATATTTAAAGCGCCTTTGATATTGGTTTCCACGTAACTGTCCGGCGCGCTGTAAGAGTAGGGGATGGCGATTAAGGCGGCCAGGTTGAAAATAACATCCATGCCGTGGGTTATTTTATTTATAAAATGGCTGTCCCGGACATCCCCGGGTATGACCTGGATATCTTCCAGGCAATTAACGTCTTCCAATTTCTCCAGCCAACCCCAATTATTAAAGGAGTTGTAATAAGATAATGCCTTGACATGGGCGCCTTTTTTTACCAGTGCTTCCACCAGGTGGGAACCGATAAAACCATCGGCGCCGGTAACCAGGATGTTTTTATTATTTAATTCCATAGTAGTTCAAATACCATTCTACGAATTTTGCAATCCCTGTTTCAATAGATGTGGAGGGCTGAAATCCTGTATATTCCAGCAGTTCCTGTGTATCCGCTGAGGTTTCTTTCATATCTCCTTGCTGCAGCGGCAGTAATTTTTTCTCCGCTTTTTTCCCCAGGTTTTTTTCAATCAACCCGATAAAATAAAGCAAATCAACGGGATGTCGGCTGCCGATATTGAAAAGGCGGTAGGGGGCGCGTGAAGAGCCCGGGTCGGGGTTGTGTCCATTCCATTCAGGATTGCCTCCAGGGATTTTTAACATGACGTTGTAGATGCCGGTTACAATGTCGTCGATGTAGGTGAAGTCCCGTTTCATATCGCCGTAATTAAAGACTTCAATCGGGATATCGGCGAGGATTTTGCGGGTAAATAGGAAATAAGACATATCCGGTCGTCCCCAGGGACCGTAAACCGTGAAGAACCGTAACCCCGTGGTCGGTATCCCGTAGAGATGGGAATATGTATGGGCCATGAGTTCGTTTGCTTTTTTCGTGGCCGCGTATAGAGATACCGGGTGGTCAACGTTGTGGTGGATGGAAAAGGGCATGGTTTCATTGGACCCGTACACCGAAGAGGAAGAAGAGTAGACCAGGTGTTTGATATTGTGGCTGTGGTGGCGGCAGATTTCCAGTATATTCATAAAAGCAATGATATTGCTGTCGATGTAAGCGTAGGGATTTTCCACCTAATAACGCACGCCGGTTTGGGCGGCCAGGTGAACCACGTAATCCGGCTGCTCTGCCGCCACTATTTTTTCCAGGGCTTCCCTGTCCGTTAAATCCCAGGGGAAGAAAGTCAACTGCCCGGCTGCCGGTTTTTCCAGGGATATCGGTTTCTTGCGGGTGCAGGGCGCCTGTTCCAATTGAGCATGTGAGAAACCCAGTTCCTTAAGGCGGGAAAGTTTCAGGTTAACGTCGTAATAAGAGTTCAGGTTATCGATACCGATGACGTGGTAATCCAGGGAGAGTAATTTCCGGGTAAAATGAAACCCGATAAACCCGGCGGTCCCGGTTACCAGGACTTTTATTTTTGTTTTAGCATCGTTATTTATCGTCATGATGAAGCGTATTGTAACATATCCGGCTCAAGGGTGCAATGTCTCTTCTTTTCAGATTGGCGCTATTGATTATTGGGCGGAACTGTAGTATAATGAATTTATGAAACCATATCTTATTTTATTTTTGTCGTGGCTGTTCCCCGGGATGGGGCATATCATCCAGAAGAAGTATTTAAAGGGTGTTGTTTTCCTGGTAGGGATATTGTTGCTCTTGATTTTCGGTCTGATCATGCAGGGAAAGTTTTATGATACCGGGCAATTTCACCCGTTACTCTTGCTGGGGTTCCTGGGTGACCTGGGCAGTGGGATTTTTTACTTTATCATCAAGCTCCTGGGGCTGGGAAAAGGAAATATCGAAGCGGTTACTTTTCAATACGGCACCACATACCTGGTGGTGGCAGGTTTTATGAACTACCTGGTGGCATTGAATGCCTTTGATATTGCGAAAGGAAGGCGAAAATGATCTTTAAAAGTCACTTTATCTCGATGATAATTTTTTCGGTTATTGTGTCCACTCTTCTGGCGTTTATCCGCTACGATGAAAAAAAGGATATTTTGAAATACGGGTTAAAACTGTTTCTTTATATGACCTGTGGGGTAATCGTTGTCAGCTACCTGATGCGGTATTTATAAGATATATAGAGCCCACAGAACACACGCCCAGGCGAAGACACAGAGCGGGCGGCGCCCGCAACCCAAGAAGGCCCTACGGGCCATAAATCAGTGTAATCTGTGGACAGACGACAAATGGTTTTTAATTCGTGTTTATTCGTGTAATTCGTGGGCTTGTTTTTAAAACGTAATCCCAATAGCTCCCATGTAGGTGAAACCGCCCGTGTTGATATTCCTATCCTGGTCGTTTTTAATTTTTAAGATAACGTCTTTGATTTTGGCGTCGATAAAAAAGGAACCTGCCACGTAAAAGCGTAATCCGCCTTCCACGAAAAAGCCAACACTCTTTTTGTCTAAGGTCCCGATGGGGTTTTCCTCTTTGACCATATAGTACCCCGCTCCGGCCCCGAGGTAAGGAAACAATTTCGGTTTGCATTGTTTACTAACTGCGATGAGATACCTGGCCCCCAATTCGATGGGTATTATTTTCAGCGTGGTTTTTTCTTTTGTATAGGTTAATTTGCCGTCTTTTTTAAAATAATCCGTGTGTAAAAAGGCTTCCAGGGATTTTGCGACTTTTACTCCCAGGTCCAGGTTGTATGACATACCGGAGTTGTCGTAAACAGTTTTATACAGGTTTTCGGAAAAATTCCGCATCCCTGCGCCCACGGAAAAAGAATATTTCCCAATCCGGCACGGATCGTCTTGTGTTCCCTGGGTCCACCCGTAAGTATTGGTAAAGATAAGTCCAACCGCTAATACCGCCAGCATAATAACCGACTTCTTCATATTTTCCTCCTTTGATTTTACTCATTAAGGAGTGATTATATCACACTGGGAAAAAATATCCAAAAAAAACCTTCTTGGTGTTCCTTGGTGCCTTGGTGTCTTGGTGGCTTTTTTAATACCCGATGCCGTATGAAGCGGAATTTACAGGTGTATATATATTACACGTTCCTTTCCGGGAATCCGGGGCGCGCCAGGGGGATAAATAAATCGCATTGGCGCTGGATATACATACGACACGGTGGGCTGAGTGAGGAGGGAGATTTCTTTGGCATGGGAATTGCATTAAAATCCACGGAGTCGAAAAATGAAAAAGA
>JAUPLE010001032.1 GCA_030837085.1 Acidobacteriota bacterium
TACAGGGCTAGTGTTCCCTGCGTCGGATTTTAAACTGGAAAAAGATGTCACGCTGCCGGAGAATGAAACTTGCAGCCACAGTATTGTATCCCTGAAAGGGAAGTTGAATATTAAAGGCAGCGTTAAGGAGTCTGTGCTGCTGGTCGGGGGCAGTTTAAGCCTGGATGGAGTTGTGGGGGAGGATGTGATTTGTATCGCCTCCCGGGTAACCATTGGGAAAAATGCTGATATCAAACGCGACCTCTTTATCATCGGCGGTTCCCTGGAAAAAGCCCCCGGCGCCAAAGTGGAAGGGGAGTTCTTTTATTTTAAATTCGACCTGAAAAGAATTGAAAATACGATCATTCCCATTTTATCCGATTCGCGCACTATCTCTTTGTTCAAAGCCGTTAATATTATTCTTTGGTTTATCATTGCTCTCATCGTGTTTGCCGTGGTTCCCCACCGGATCAATCACGCCGAGGAAATTTTCGAGTCTCATGGACTGAAAATTGGTGTTATCGGTCTCCTGGCCCTTTTTTGTTTTATCTTTTTGTTGTTCATCTCCATTATCCTGAGTTTCGTAATTATCGGGATTCCCCTGTTTATTGCTTTGATACTCTTCTGTTTTGTTACTTATGTATTTGGCAGGACCGTGATGTTTTATTTTCTCGGTATAAAATTGACCCACCTGGTGAAACTGAAAACTCTTCCGCCTGCTATTTTCTTATTAGTGGGAGTTATTTTATATGCGTTATTGAAGTTTTTACCTATCCTGGGGCCGGTTTTATTGGTGGCATTAAATATCTTCGAATTTGGCATCGGGATCGGTTATTTCTTTAGAAAACGATTGGGAGTTGATAAATAATAAATAAAAGCTTTTTTGGGGGTGAGGGGGCGATTTTCTCGAAAAAAGCCCCCTGGGTCCCGGAAGCTATTTACAAAACCTTGTTTTTTTAATATAACTATCACGTGAAGAAAAAGGTGAGATATTTATTGATCGTGTTGCTCTTAATGGGTGGGATATTTCTCTTCACCGATATATACCTCCTATTCCTGGACCCCCTGGATGTTGGGAGAGAAATAGATGCCAATTACGGGGATGCGATATTGGTGCCGGGGGGCGGCTCAAAAAGGGGAGAATTAGGGAACAGTACCGAAGAGCGGTTACTGTTGGCGGTGGAATTATTCAAGCAAAAAAAACGGATCATTATCGTCTCCGGCGGCAGCGCATACAAAGGAAGCCCGGCCGTTTTAAGATATATGGCTTTCTTTTCGAAATACGGCATCGGCAAAGAGTATTTGAGATTTGAAGGTCGAAGCCAGACCACCTATGATAATTTTTCTAATACCCAAACAATGATCTCAGAGATGAAATTGAAGGAGGTCATTATCGCCACATCGCCTTACCATCAGAGGCGGTCGCAGATGATCTTATATTACCTGGGGCTTAAGAATTATAAGATTGCGAGGATGAAAGCTTCGGAAGTATACCAGGCTAAAAACACAGCGCAGCGCATGCGTAATATCTGGTTGATTTCCAGGGAGTACCTGGCTATATTAAAGTTCAAGCTGTTCAAAAGGTGATAGGGGAGGAGAGCGAAGATAGAAGCGAGGATAATATGACAAAATTTAAACCGCATTTATTTCTAATAGTGACTCTTTGTATAATCACGGTTTCAAGTGTTACCGGGTATGCCCAAAAAGCATATGCCCCTTCGGAAATCACAAAGGTTGTGTTCCTGGGAACAGGAACTCCCAACCCGGACCCCGGGCATTCCGGGATTTCAGTGGCCATAATAGTGAATAATATGCCTTATATCGTAGATGCCGGTCCTGGGCTCATACGAAAAGCGGGTGCGCTTTCCCCGGATTATGGGGGAAAGATCGAAGGTTTAAGGGTAGAGAACATCAAGCGGGCATTTATCACCCATTTACATTCAGACCATACCGCCGGTTATCCTGATCTTATATTGATTCCCTGGATAATGGGCAGGAATGAACCCCTGGAGGTTTATGGTCCCAAAGGAATCAAAGCCATGACCGATCATATCCTTGAAGCATATAAAGAAGATATCCGGATGCGCTTATATGGTCTTGAGCAAGCCAACAATCGCGGTTGGAAAGTGAATGCCCATGAATTCGAACAAGGTATTATTTATAAGGATAATAATATTACCGTGGAAGCGTTTTTAGTAGAGCACGGCAGTTGGCCGGAAGCGTATGGGTTTAAATTTATCACCCCGGACAGGGTAATTGGGATTTCAGGGGATACAAAACCCTGTAAAAACCTTATCGAGAAGTGCCAGGGCGTCGATATCTTAATTCATGAGGTCTATTCCCAGGAGAAATTGAAAGAGCGTACTCCCCGTTGGCAGAAGTATCATCCCGAGTATCATACGTCTACAGTGGAGTTGGCTGAGATAGCGAAACAATTAAAGCCCGGGATATTGATTTTGTATCACCAGTTATATTGGGGGATTTCGGATGAAGCCCTGGTAGGGGAGGTAACCAATAGCTATCCTGGAAGAGTCGTTTCCGCCCGGGACTTAGATATTTTTTGAGGAAA
>JAUPLE010001033.1 GCA_030837085.1 Acidobacteriota bacterium
ACCTTGGTAAAAACGACGCCATTATTATTTCAACCGGCGATGCCGATTTCGGCTTTATCGGCGAGCCGGCCTTTTATAAGTCTAATCCGGCGGATAAAAAACCCCATTTTGTTTTCATCATTGTCGCCGATACCTTGCGCTGGGATTTTCTCGGCGTCTATAACAAAGAAAAAAAATGCACGCCCAACATCGATGCCTTCTCAAAAGACGCCGTTGTATTTACCCAGGCCTATTCCACCGCCCCCTGGACATTACCGGCCCATGCGTCCATGTTTACCGGCCTGTTTCCCAACAATCACCATGTCAACTTTGCCAATAAAGACGCCCTTAAAAAAAATAAAATATTATTTGATGACCTCCGGGAAAAATTCCTTATTTACGGCGTAACCGACTCCCATTTCGTTTCCGCCGAATTCGGGTTTCACAGGGGTTTTGATTATTACACCGAATTCAAGAAAGCTTATAATGACCCGACCGCTGCCCAACGGACCTTCAGCCGCGCCGAGGAAATGATCCTGGCGGAAAAATCCCACGCCGCCCTCTTTTTCCTGCATTCCTACCAGATTCATAGTCCTTACTTACCGGAACTCGACCTGGCCAATGAATATTATGCCAAATGTAACATTGTTCCCGGTCTATTTAAATTCAATGCCGGGGAGTTTGTCAATAAAGGGAAGGACCTCTATAAAAAGCTCCCGGAAAAAGAGCGGCTGGATATTCAAAGAGTGTATGAAGCCGGGGTTTATACGTTCGATTACCGGTTCGGTCAATTCATCTCGTTTTTGAAGAGGCAGGGGATTTACCAGGATTCGTTGATTATTTTGCTATCGGACCATGGCGAGGAGTTCCTGGACCATGGCGGCTGGGAACATGGACATTCACTTTACAATGAACTCATTAAAATCCCGCTGCTGGTAAAATTCCCCGGCAATCGTTATGCTGGCCGGGAAGTAAAGAGCCTGGTTGCGATCACGGATATTTTGCCCACCATTATGGATATCGAGAGCATCAAAATTGCGGAATCGCGGAAGGCAAGCCTGGACGGCGTCTCCCTGGTTCGAGCGGTTAGCGGTAAGGGCGAATCCAACCGGAAAATCATTTCCTGCCTGGCTGCCAAAGTGATGCGCAAAACCAACCAGAAAATCGCCCTCTTCTCCGGGGATTTTAAATTCGTATACTATAATGAAATGACTCCCAAAGAACGGGAATTTTATACCTTTCCTCCTCCACCCTTTGATAACGAGATGTTCGATATTTACCGGGACCCCGGGGACAAAACCAATATCATCCTGAAAGAGCCCTTTAAAACCAGGGAATTCCTGGATTTCACTAAAACCATCAAACTTAGAGCCGATAAAAAGAAAGTGCCTAAAAAATTAATGGAAGACCTGAAAACATTGGGGTACTTATGATGAATCAAAAAGGAATTCCAGGATGTGGGATAATTCTTAATTGTCAATTGTTAATGGTTAATTGTTAATGGCTAATGATGAGGAGACAAGGACATGACCGAAAATAGCGAAAACAGCAGCGGCAATAATTCCCCCATTACGTTGGTGACGGCGCTGGGGAACCCTGGCGGCCAATATGCCACCACGCGTCATAATATTGCCTGGCAAATGATAGAGAAACTCTCCTTTTTCCAGGAGCTTGACTGGCAGCAAAAGTTCAAAGGCGAATATGCTTCCATGGTTATTGCCGGGAGGAAAGTTTATTTCCTGGCGCCGTTGACTTATATGAATCTCAGCGGCCAAAGCCTTTTGCCCATGATGCAATTCTTTAGAATCCCCATGGAAGAAGTCCTGGTGATACATGATGAGTTGGAATTAGATTTCGGGGTTTTAAGTTTTAAACAGGGGGGGGGATTAGCCGGGCATAATGGGTTGCGTTCTGTTGCTGAAATATTGGGAACTCGGGATTTCAAGAGGATGCGTTTAGGCATTTCGCGGCCGGAGCATCCGGATATCACCTCTTATGTATTGGGGAATTTTTCCCCAGGGGAGCAAGCCATATTGCCGACTTTCCTGGAAGAAGCGGCCAAAGCACTTGAAATGTGTTTGGTAGAAGGTTTTGACATCATGTTAAGAAAGTATCGTAAGCAGAATCTTTTATTGAGTTAAATTTGGGAAAAGTAGGAAAGGAATTCATGAGCCGCGAATAACACCAAGGACCGATTTTTTATTCATTCTTATTTTCTTGTTCATTTTTGTTATTTTGCAAGTTAATATCTTTTCTTAAAATCACCCAATTCCGGTAAATATATTCTTTCGTAAGAGTAATAAATGCGTTCTGCGCCAACCTGGAATTCTGCATATACCACAGCATTTCCCTGACATCGTCCGTATTCTCACCAAAGGAATTATCCTCTATCATCACTCCTTTGACCTCCGCGCCCTCGCGAAACTTACACCCACGCCCGAATAGTAAAAAGTCCAGGTTGACCTCGAACGATTTTGCAAGGTTGAATAACAGGTCGGAGCCCGGCTGTTTTTTCCCGGTTTCAATATCGGAAAGGGTAACCATTGTAATCGCCAGGATTTCGGCGAATTCTTTTTGTGTAAAGTCCAGTTTTTTCCTGATGTTCTTCAGGCGGCTGCCAATGCCGGCCAGGTCCATTTTTGTTTTTTTCTTATTCATTTTATGTTCACCCTTTCAATTTTACATTTGTTTTCCCGTTCATCAGGCTACCCGCCTACCATAAAAAAATTATTTTTTCTTTATATTTCCCTTGACAATATAAAGCTTTATAAATAAAATGGTCACATGAATTGTAACAAACGATTTCCAGGATTATGGGCCCGTGTATGGCATGAGCGGCAAATACGGCAAAAGCGATATAATTACGCGGAAAAAGATGCGCAAAAATTCCGGCAGTCTTCCGACGCAATAAGAATAGACAGGATACAATAATCCTATGTTTGCCTTTGATATCCATACTATCAACAATCTCATGAAAAAGCTTACCCTTCCGGGGAATTTATTATACCAAATGGCGTTCCGGCAGTCAATAGCCGCGGTTTGTTTTCCGCGGGGAGAACCCCCCTTTCACCTTTATGATGAACAATGCCTTATAAAAATTTCAAAAATATTTTAAATTCGCCTCCTTTATCAACGCGCGGACGGGAAAAACAAGGGAAAAATGCGTGGATTGTCACAAACGCCCGGCAAATGACAAATCTAACAATGGGAATGGTAAACCCACCGAGGGGAATGACAAATCCCTCGAGGGAAATGACCAAACCCTCAAGGGAAATGACAAACCCCTCGAGGGAAATGACCAAACCCTCAAGGGAAATGACCAAACCCTCAAGGGAAATGACAAACCCCTCGAGGGAATCGACCAAACCCTCAAGGGAAATGACAAAACCCTCGAGGGAATTGACAAACCCCTCAAGGGAATTAATAATCCCTCCGGTTTTTTTGGCAATTAGCCCTGGCGATAGGAGAGAAGAGTGGAGTATTATGGATTTCCAACATATAAATAACAAATACATTTGAAAGGAGATTAAGCATGTCAGAATCGACAGCATCAGAAACAAAATCAGAAACAAAAAAAGAAGTAACCACGAAACCATCAAAGTTTAAAGACCGGGGTTTCCATAACCGGGTAGGATTAGCGCAGTTCCTTTTGAGAGAACTTAAAGAGGAGGAAGCGCAGAATCTGGCCAATTTCGGTATCCAATCACAAGCGATAACCGATTTCGAGACCGTAATCAACAAGGTAATCGCCACGGATAAGAAGCAGGAAGAGACAAAAGCCCTGTTAAAGACCTTGAGCGCCGATCTTCGAGAGGAAGTGGATGAAATGGACACCATGTATCTCACTCTTAAGAAGAAGATCAAGGCAGAGGCGGACCTGGTAACGTGGAAGAAGTATGGATTTGCCGACAAGAAGTAAGCTGGGCGTTTGCTGACCCAGTATAAGGGAAGAAACTGCAGGGTCAACAGGATGTAAGCGGGGAGCGGGTAGGGAACAGGCAGTGCCTGTTCCCTACTGTTTCTTACTGTTCCCTGCCTGTTTCTTTAATGCGTAATCCGGGGGAGCCGCGAAGAACGCAAAGGACCACGAAGAAAAGCAGGCCTACGAATTGCTCGATTTAACACGACAGATTAGG
>JAUPLE010001034.1 GCA_030837085.1 Acidobacteriota bacterium
CCACCAGACAAAATCAACTGCAACCTCGAAGGCGTTACCTGGAATATCGTTATATTCTCCTTCAAAATAGCCCTAGCTGCCGCCCCCGGATCCATCTGCTGCTCACCAGTCCCTATCACAACAGCGCAACCCCGGATCAAAGGAACAATGGTTTCCAACCCGAAAATATCAAATGAAATAGTGGTTAATGACAATACACGATCCCCGGTTCTGAAATCCATAATATCCGTCATACCCTTTATAAAATTCACCACAGACCGGTGTTCAATAACCACCCCTTTCGGTAAACCCGTAGTCCCGGAAGTGTAAATAACATAAGCAGGATTCCCCGGGTTAATTAATACATGAGCCCCTGGCCAATTACTTTCATAACTCGCTTCATCAACCAGCTCTAAGAAAGTAAACCCGGTTCCGGATAACAACCGGTTATCGGTCAACACTATCGAGACATTACTGGCCTTAAGCATATAAGTGATTCTTTTTTCAGGGTGATTGGGATCCAGTGGCAAATAAACAGCGCCGGCTTTCAAAACAGCAAATATCGCTGTCATTAATTCCAGGCGCCGGTGGCTAAAAATCCCCACTACGGCTCGCGGTGTAACGCCCATATTTAATAAACTTCCAGCCAACCGGTTGGCACGCTCATTTAATTCTCTATATGAAATCTTTTTTTCTTCGAAAATAAGGGCGATATGATCCGAAACTTTTTCCATCCGGTCTTCAAACAACTCATGGATAGTTTTATCCACCGGATATGCGGTTTCGGTATTGTTAAACCGGACCAGCAGCTTTTCTTTCTCTTCATCCGGTAAAATTTCTATTCCCGATACCGTTGCGGAGCATTCAGTATCTTCCAGCACTGAACGTATCGCCTGTTTAAAATACCCAATAAACCGTAGAATGGTTTCCTCTTTAAAAAGTTTTGTGCAATATTCAGTTGAAAAATGTAAGATTCCTTCTTCTTCCCGGGCAATCAATGTTAAATCGAACTTCGAGGTTTTAACTTCATAATCATATTCTTTCAAACCCAGGTCTGGGATTGTTACTTCGGATGTTTCCAGGTTCTCCAACGAAAACATCACATCGAAAAGAGGATTTCGGCCGGTATCACGGCCAACATTTACTTTGTTCACAATATCTTCATAGCGGTACTCCTGGTTTTCAAAGGCTTTTAAAGCGCGGTCTTTTACTTCCGCCAGGAATTCACCGACGGTTTTATCTCCAACCGGCAGATTCCTCAAGGTCAGGGTATTGACAAACATCCCGATCAAATCCTGCAAAGCACTGTGCCGGCGACCGGCCACGGGCGTACCCACCACAATATCTTCCGTTCCGGACAATTTGGCTAAAAAGATATAAAAAACAGTCAATAAAACAGCATACAAGGTGGTCTTCCCTTTTAAAGCAAACTCTTTCAGGCAGTCAGTTTCATGGTTATCCAGGGTGAAATAGACGGTATTCCCTTCGAAACTCTGCATCAAGGGTCGCGGATAATCCGTTGGTAGGTTCAAGGCCGGTACTCCCCCGGCAAACTGCTCGAGCCAGTACTCTTCCTGTCGCTTATGCCAATCACTTCCTTTCGCATCGGCTTGGAACCACTGCCGCTGCCAACAAGTATAATCCACGTACTGGATGGGTAACCCCGGTAATAAACATTCCTGGCCCCTGGAAAAGGCCCCGTATATTTGCGCTAATTCTCTTAAAAAAACCTGGACAGATACGCCATCGGCAATGATATGATGGGTCAGCAAGAGAAAAATATTCTCGTTCACATCCAGTTCCAGTAGTTGGGGCTTTAATAACGGCCCCCGGGCCAAATCGAACGAGTGCTGACTTTCCTGTTGGAGGTACTGTTTAATTTCTGCGTCCTGTTGTTCTTTTGGAATATTTTTAAAATCCTTAACACAAAGCGTGATAGATAATTCCGGGAGAATCACCTGGAGAGGGTCCCCCTGCTCCATAACAAAAACCGCCCGGAAGATGTCATGCCGCCGTACAATTTCCTGGATACTTTTTTCCAGTATTTCCTTGTTTAATGGTCCATCCAGTTTGGTGGCCTTGGCGATATTATATACGGGTGTACCGGGTTCCAACCGGTCCAGGAACCACAACCGCTCTTGAGCGAAGGACAATGGGAATCCCTTACGGTCCTCCCTGGATACCCTGGTAATCGGGATTTGCAGAATATCTAGTTTTTTTTCTTTCAATTTTAATTCCAACAATTTTCGCTGTTCGGGCGATAATTTTGAAATTCGCTGCGCTAAATCCATTTTATTCTCCTATTTAAACTTATATAAGCAATGTTAAAATCTCCCCTTAACATTCATAATATTACTTCTTCGCCTTCGTCTCCTGCATCGAAATTACCTGCGGATTCTTCTGTATTATCAGTATTTACCCAATCCAGGACTTCGATTAACGAAGCAATGCCTTTTATGGTGGGCGCTTTAAATACTTGTATCAACTGTAATTTGAGATTAAACGTTTTGTGTATTTTAGCGAGCATTACCATGACTTTCAATGAATGCCCACCTAAATTGAAAAAATCGGCGTCAATACTGATCTTACTCTTCTCTATACCGAGGACTTCAGACCATATGACTGCAATCTTATCCTCTATTTCATTCCTGGGAGCCGTATAATTTTCAGCCAGTAATGTAATACGCGGCTCCGGCAGAGCTCTCCTGTCACATTTACCATTGGGGCTTAAAGGTATGCTCTCTATCTCTATAAAATATGAAGGGATCATATAAGCCGGTAAACTCTTTGCAAGATACTCTTTAAGTACGGGTAATTCAAATTTTTCTCCTGGTACAATGTAGCCGCATAAGTACTTTTCACCCGTTTCACCCTCCCTGTCAATGACTATTACTTCCTTTACCAATCGAAATTTCGCTATTTCCGATTCGATCTCTCCTAACTCGATCCTGAAACCCCTGATCTTTACCTGCTGATCGATACGGCCCAGGAATTCCACATTGCCGTCCGGTAACCGTCGCGCCAGATCGCCGCTTTTGTAGAAGATATCGGTCTTATAGGACCTATAGGACCTATTGAATTTTTCTGAAGTTAATCCTGGATTGTTCAAATAACCCCGCACAATCCCTGGGCCGGATACACATAATTCACCGGCTGCGAGAACGGGTACAAGATTCAGATATTTATCCAGTATGTAAATTCTGTAATTGGAGATAGGCTTGCCAATGGGAATTGAATTTAAATCACCTCCTGTATAATGGTAATAGGCAGCACAAACTGTACTTTCCGTTGGTCCATAAGTATTGTATACCTTTCCCACTTTTAAAAGATTGGCAACATACTCTTTTTTTAATACATCCCCTCCACTGATAAATATATAATCCAGGTTACAATTTCCAGGTGTAAAAATTCCCAGTTTATCGAATTCATTCAACAACAGCGGCGTACAATCGATGATATTGACATGATGCTTTTGAATCAAACCAGCCAGGGTATGAATATCCATCATTTCAGAAGAGGACGGGATAACCAGTTTCCCACCCTTTAACAATACCGGGAAAACTTCTTCAATAAAAGTATCGAATGCGAAGGAGGCCAATTGAATGGAGGTATCCGCCGTGGTTATATCAAACTCTTTAAAAAAAGCATACAAATAAGCAGTTACATTTCTATGTTCCACCAGGACACCCTTGGGCCTACCAGTAGTCCCGGAAGTGTAGATGATATATACGAGATTTGAGGGATTTAGAAGGTAAGAGGGTAAGAAGTTAAGAGGGTAAGAAGGATTTTTTGGAGATTTGAAGATTTCTTCAAAAAGCACTTTTTCACCTTCCCACCTTCTCACCTTCTCACCTTCTTTATCGTTGGTGGTAACCAACAATTTAACTCCACTGTCTTTCAGCATATAATCGATTCGTTCCAGTGGGGAATATGGATCGATCGGTAAATAAGCTCCCCCGGTTTTCCATATCCCCAATATCCCGATAATCATTTCCACCGAAGGTTCCAACATTATACCAATGATATTGTCCGCCAGGACGCCTTTCTCAATTAATAGATGGGCCAATCCATCATATTGCTCCTTTAATTGGCGATAGGATATGTTAATATGCCGGAAGGAGGGGGCAGAATTGGATTCTGCCCCTACATGACTGCCCATGTTTGTCCGGGACAGCGTTCGTCCGCTGCCAAAAACCGCAATATAATCCGGTGTTTTCTCTACCTGGGCTGCGAATAACTCAGGGACGGTTTCATCAACGGGATAAGCGACGGAAGTGTCATTAAAATCAATCAGTAATTTCCTCCTCTCTTCTTCCGGCAATATTTCTATCTCTGCTATTTTTTTGGCCGGACCGCTGAGAACCGACGATACGATGGCCTTGAAATAATTGATAAACCTCAATATAGTTTCTTCTTTAAATAAGCGGGTACAATATTCAAAATTAAAATACAATTGGCCCCGCTGCTCTATTGCTTCCAGGGTCAAATCGAATTTCGATGATTTTAAATCAAATTCCCATTCCTTTATTTCCAGGCTTTCACTTTTCGTTTCATTTTCGGTTGCAGCGACCGTTGAATCGACAAAATTCTGCAAAACAAACAGTACATCAAACAAGGGATTTCGCCCCATGTCTCTTACCACGGCAACCTTCTCCACCAGGTCTTCAAATTGGAAATCCTGGTTCTCAAACGCCGCCAGGGCTCTTTCCTTTACATTATCCAGGAAATCAGCAAAAGTCCTCTCACCGCTGGGGTAATTCCTCATGGCCAATGTATTAATGAACATGCCTACCACTGCTTCCAGGTCCGCATGCCTGCGGCCGGCAATGGGAATCCCCACCACGATATCTTCCCGGTTACTAAGCCTGGCAAGGAAAATATTGTACATCGCCAGTAATATCATAAACAGGGTTGCCCCATGGGTCGATGCGATTTGTTCCAATCCATGGATTTCCTCAATCGATAACATGAACCTGGCCCGCCCGCCTTCGAAACTCTGAATCGCGGGCCTGGGATAATCGTAGGGAAGATCCACTACGGGTATTTCCACTTCAAATTCTTTCACCCAATAGGCTTCCTGTTGTTTGATATATTCTCTTATTGCCGAACTGTTCTGCCAATGGGAAAAATCTTTATACTGGATGCGAAGGGGGGAGAGTTCCTCTCCATTATATATTTTCATAAATTCCGACGCCAGTACCTGGCCGGAAACACCGTCGGATATTATATGATGAAGGTCTATAATCAGTAGACATTTGCCTTCACGGTACCATAGTATCCCCACCCTCAGTAAAGGTGCTTTCGAGAGATCGAAAGGTCGAATGAAATTTATTATTATATCGGACGACCATTGGGACAATGTGGCGTCGCCCCCCAATCGTTCGATTTTAAATTCGACTTCATCATGGATTCTCTGTACCGGTTCCTCATTCGCCAAGATAAACGAGGTTCTCAAGCTTTCATGCCGTTGGATCAACCGCCTAAACGCTTCCTCCAGCTTTCCTCTATCCAGTCCATCCAGGTATTTCACCTGGGTGATATTGTAACCTGTACTCGCCGGGTTCATCTGGTTTAGGATGTACAGGCGTTTTTGCGCGGAAGAGAGTGAGTAATATTCTTTCTTTTCCACTGGTTCGACAGCGGCATATTTTTCCCCTGGCATTTCGGTGGCTTTCTTCACATTTTGAGCTAATGCACGTATCGTGGGCAGCCGGAAGATATCCATCAGCGAAATATTCACATCAAAGGCTTTGCATATCCGGGATATCATCACGGTTGCTTTCAATGAATGCCCACCTAACTCGAAAAAATTGGCGTCCACACTTATTTTATTTTTCTCTATTCCCAGTACCTCGGACCAGATGGCTGCCATTTTTTCTTCTATCTCATTTCCCGGGGCCGCATAATTATCTCCAGGTGCAATACC
>JAUPLE010001035.1 GCA_030837085.1 Acidobacteriota bacterium
GTGCATGCCCTGGCAAAGGGGTATTCGGGTATTTCCCGGGCCACGTTGGAGCGGATCATATGGCACATTGAGAATAAGATTACGCCCATTGTGCCTTCTCAGGGTTCAGTGGGGGCGTCGGGTGACCTGGCGCCGTTGGCGCATCTTTTTTTACCGCTTATCGGTCTGGGGCAGGTTCTTTACAACGGGGAAATTGCAGAAACAGGCTTGGTATTACAGGAGTATGGGTTAGAACCTTTGGAATTGGGGCCCAAGGAGGGGCTGGCTTTAATAAACGGCACGCAATTTATTGCTTCTTTTGCGGTGAAAGGCCTGGAACGGCTGTTGAATTGCCTGGATACGGCGGACATTATCGGCGCCATGACGTTGGAGGCGCTGTTGGGTTCGGTGAAACCGTTTAAAATGGAATTGCACGAACTCCGGCCTTTTATTGGTTGCCGGCATGTGGCGCACCGGTTACGGCATTTGTTGTTGGGTTCGCAGATGGTGGAGTCGCATACGGATTGTACGCGGGTCCAGGACCCTTACTCGCTGCGTTGTATGCCGCAGGTTCACGGCGCATCGCGAAACGCCTGGCTGCATTTGAAAGAAATCCTGGAAGTGGAGTTAAATTCGGTTACGGACAATCCGATTATTTTAGATAAAGATCATTCAATCAGTGGCGGGAATTTTCATGGTCAGCCCATGGCATTGCCGTTGGATTATGCGGCGATAGCGGCCAGTGAATTGGGGAATATCTCGGACCGGCGGACGTACTTGTTGTTGGAGGGTGGTTATGAGGGGCTGCCGAAATTGCTGATGAAAAATATCGGCATCAATTCGGGTTTTATGATCCCGCAGTATACGTCGGCGGCGTTGGTGAGTGAGAATAAGGGGTTATGTTTCCCTGCCAGTGCGGATAGTATTCCGACGTCATTGGGGCAGGAGGATCATGTAAGTATGGGGTCGATTAGCGCCAGGAAGTTGAACCGGATCATTGATAATCTTGAAAATATTTTGGCGGTGGAATTGGTATGTGCGGCGCAGGCGTTTGATTTCAGGAGGCCGCTGCAATCGAGTAAAATCCTGGAAGCGTGTCATGCGTTGGTGAGGCAGAGGATTGATCATACCAGTGAGGACCGGGTGTTTGCCCATGATTTGGAAGCGGCGCGGTTATTGATCCAGGGTAAGGATATTGTCCGGGTTTCGCAGGAGGCGGCGCGGAGAGAGGGGCTTGATTTAAACGGAACCGGTAAAGAGTTCTTTGGAATCTAATAATAAACAAAAGCTTTTGCCGGGGGGGGCTGGCAGCCCCTGCCAGTTAGGGGGCGGTTTTCTCGAAAAAAGCCCCCTGGTAGAGTATTATATTAACTAATTTTTAATCACAAAGAATCGGCTGCCGATGCCGGCTTCGTTGCCGGCGTTATCTTTTACAGTCCAGGCGATGGTATGAACGCCATTTTCGTATTTTGTCGTATCCAGGTTGAAATAGCCGACGGCCCCGCTGCTGTTGGCGCAGCCGGGGAAGAGTTGTTCGATATCGGAGCGATAATTATTATATACCGGTTTGCCCAGGTCATGGCCATCCACAAAAACATGGATAGTTGATCCATCGGCAGGTATCATATTTGGCATTGGGGTTAGCGCCCAGCCATAGTTTACGAATTTACTCCCGGACGCAATACCTCCCTGGGTGGGGGTATCGATAGCGCCGAAGGGTTTGGCTGAATTTTTATTATCAACGGTTATGGTTTTGGAGCCGAGTTTTACTTCGTGTCCTTCGATATCGGCGGCAAAGACATCTAACGTATATACGCCGTTTCCGCCGTTGGGTAAGCAATTGGTTAATAGCATATAGCCCCATCCGGCCCGGTAGCTTTGTGGGGAAGCGGGATATGCGGTTTCGATGTCCGGGCGGGTTCCTTCGCTGAAAGTTCCATCGCCGATATAGTTTTGATTGCTGTAGATTTTTATTTTCGTTACCCCGATATCATCCAGGGCCCAACCTGTTACCGGTATACTACCGGAAACTACGGCGTCGGCGCCGGGCGTGTCAAAGCTGCCGAAGGGGGGATTCGTAGCATTGGTATTGTATACAACCAGGGTTATGTCCGCCATTTGGGGAGAATTGGCGGCCCTGGGGTCAGCGACAGTAATAGTCCCGTGATAAGTCCCGGGAGTTTGCCCGGTGGAATTTACCGATATATTCACTACTGCCGAACCGGTCCCGGAAGATGGTTCTGCAATTATCCAGGAGGAATCGCAGGATACTGTCCAGTTCAATATACCTTCTCCTTTGTTGTCGATGCGCAAGGTTTGCGGTGGAGTGCAGCGCCCATCGGTATCGCTGCCGAAATTGAATTGCGTTCTACCTAATGCGATTTCAGGGGGGGGTGAGAAAGGCTTTGTCAAAGTATAATATTCATAAGGTAGTAAGAAGGTCACTTGTTGTTGAATCAGATAATCAAGTATTTTTTTAAAAACCTCAAGGCTTTCGGGGGTGAATCTGTTCGGATGTATTTGAAAAACATAATAATCGACGGTTGGATCATATTTCTTCAGGAAAGCATCATAATCCGGGTAACCGGTGGATGTTTCGATTAGACCCCACTTGTTTAAAACTAATTTTGTAAGAGAAGGGTTGCCATATAACCAGATTTTTAAGTCAGCTACTGATTCAATGGCTTTGGTGGTATTGTTATCGATCATGTTCCCGGGGGCGCCGAATGTATGGAGTGTGATCCCCAATTTATCTTTGGACAGGTTTTGGGTTTTCAATAGATGTTCTTTTTGTTGTTCCCAGGGTGTATTAAAAAACTCGCAATATTGATTCCCATTTTCATCTACCTGGTACAGCAAGTGATCATAGCCATGATTAAAGATCTCGAAATATTCGAGTTGGGAGAGTTCTTTTAGGCGTTCGATATAGCTGCTGTTTCCATGTTCTAAGGAATTGCCGACAAGGCCGATGCACACTTTAATATGTTTTTGCGTCATGTATTCCAGGAATGTTTGCCAGCGTGGGGGCATTATGCCCCCGGAAGCACAGATAACGTCATCGGCTTTTAGAATTGCTACCTGTTTATAGACAATAATCGAGACGGTCTGAGTGGAAGTAGTGTTGTTTTTATCTTTTACTTCGACTCCTATTTCGGCGCTGCATTTTTGGTCAGGTGCGATAAAGGCGGCTTTGTTGCCCGGTGCAATTTTTGTTATTGTACCTGCGGTAGTCCACCAACGGAACGAATATTGTTGGGGATCCGTATTTCCCCCGTATATTTGCACGGTAAGCGTAAGCGATTGTTTTATTTTTACAAGTCTTTTAGGGCAAACCAGTGCAATTATAAACGACTTGCTGTTGGTTGTTGTTTTTTTTATATCCATCATATTTACCTCCTATCTCCGATATTCAATACAATAGTATAAATCTTACAGGAAGTCAAGGCTTAAAGTCCCTTTGACGAAAAAATTTTTGTTTTTGTTGACAAAAAAGGGGTATTGGTTTATACTTTATTATCGAGAGGTTATATGAACCAATATGGTCCTGTTGCAAAAATCAGAGGTACTTTTTTAGGGTCACAATTCAAAATAAAAAACATAAGAGTCGTTCAAAAAAATTTTAGGAGGAAATAAAATGAAAATAAAAATGTTAATAGTTATCCTTTTGACTTTTTTTTGCATAATAAATCTACATTCGTTTGTCTGCTTGAATGACATCGAATGCATCTTCAATCCAGGGCTGGAAAAAGCCACTTTAAAAGTTAATATGATTGAGGGCTCGACCCATTTTTTATTGTCTAAAGCGAATATCGCACTATTGCTGGCCGAATATGAAAAAGCGTCCAACAGCCAGGTTGAATTTGACTTCGTCGCTTCGTATACATATTGTGATAATGCGATCAAGGACTTGAAGGCTGCCCTGGATGATTATGAAAGCGCTAAAGCAATTGGCATAAAACTGGGTTACGACCCGGGCCAGGTTCTGCTATTAAAGAGCGCGCTGTATAGATATCCCAAAAACCCGTACCCATACAACATGGATGTCTATAATAAGGTTATGATATATCTCCAGGCGGGAGATATCCTGGGGATTTACACAAAGAACATTGATAATCTGAAAACCATCCTGGGAATATTGGAAACTATAAAAATCTCTTTGCAAAATAACGTAAAACCTATTGGTGAAGATTATTGGCGACTTTTACAAACGGAATCCGATGCAACGCTCTTTGGTAACATGGCCACAGTGTTGGCCTCCCCTATCCTAAAAGAGCGCTGCGCGCCACCACCCAGGTAAATTATGAAAAAAATTTTGCGTTTTGAACTGGATAGGATTAGAAGTAATGAGCATTTAATCTTTTACTGCCCATTATTTGTAATCCTTTCTCTCTTTTTTGTTTTTTTTGGTATTCGCTCCTACCTGGATCAAAACGATAAATTGCCGGATTTTATTGAACATGAGACCGAAAAAGTGAGCGGCTATGGCAACTATGACCAATATGGAGGGTACGGTTACAGGCTGAGGGCAATCCCTTCCCCCTTAGAGGTCTTTTTCAAAACGCAAACAGAGGTTATCGAAAGTAAAATCGATACACAAGAAATAATCGATATCATTTCCTCGAAAAGAGAAAGAAACCCTATGAAGCCACATTTCCAGGGTTTTGCCGGTTTCGTTTTTTTCTGGGGGGGAATATTGCAATTATATTTAGGTCTCTCCACCTTCAAAAGCAAGAGAAGTTTAAAAGTCCATAAACGAATGGGAACTATCTGGCAAACGGTAATAGTCAGGTGTGCTCTATCGATCCTCTTTTTTATAGTACTATTCGGCCTGGCATACTCCCTGGCGCGGATATATCTAACGTTTTCCCCTGGTGATCTAAAGGGGTTTCTTGTTTTTACCAGCCTGTTTTTGAAAGAGATGGTTCTTTTTTTCCTAATTGGATTACTGATATTTTTCATTGGTCAAAAAAAGAAGAACCATTTAAAAAGCGCCGTAATCTGCTGGGCAATTTTGGTTTTAACGCCGGTGTTTATAAATGGCCTCCTGGAGTCAGAGACCGGGCAGATACCTTCTATGTATAAAATGAATGTATCCAAATTGAATCTTACAAAGGAATGGGATCAAATTGCAGCCAAAACCATAAAAGAACAGTTGGCCGAGAAGAAAAAAACCAAAGAGGAAATATATAGCGATCTAATCCAGGCCTATATGAGAGATTATTATCCCAGGACCAAGGCTATGGAAGCCGATTTTAACAATAAAGAAAAAATAGACGCCTCCCGGAAGGAAAGGATTTCCAGCTTCATTCCTAATTACAACTATTTTTTCCAGGTCAATGAAATAATCGGGGGCTACGGCAGTTACTTCGAATTCCTGGACCATGTGCTGAGAACGAGAGAAAGGTTCCTGCAATGGTACTTTCAAAAAAAGTATCTTGAACGATCAAAACCGATTGTGCCGTTTGCCGCTGGGAATGATTATGTATTCGAGATGAAGCCGATTGTACCGCGGTATTTTTTAAGAAGCATATGGGTAACGGCATTGATATCAATTGGTCTTCTATCCTGGATCAACGTCTATCTACGAAAAATATTCAAAACAAAGGTTTCCCGGGACAGCCTTGAAATTGAGCCTGGATTCTATTTTAAGCTGGTTGAAAAAGAGACAGAGCGAGAAGCGCTGTTGGACGATTATCACGGCGCGGCCATTGTCTGCATCGATAATATAGAACCGCCTGATATGGACCGGAATATAGACATTAAACCTTTTTTTAATTGGTTGATCCATTTAAGGGCCGTAAACCGGGAGGAAGTAATAGAAAGGCTAAAACTGTTCGAATTAAGCGCGGAAGATCATCAAAGAATATCCGGGGAAGATATAAAACGGGTCTACCTCTCTGCTATGCTCTCAAGCTCCGATGCCTTTCTCATTAATAACGCCGGTAAACATATGAGTAAAAAATTTGAAAACCAATTCATCGAAGTACTATCCGCCCTCAGCGCCAATGAGAAAACAATTCTCTACCTCGGTTCGGAACCGCTGGAAGGGAGGCAGAAAAAAGCCTTCTTCGATAACCGGCAAAAAAACCAGGATTTTGTCCCAGTGGATGTTGATAAGATAAGTCTCAGGTAATGTTTAACCGATGTGAAACATGGGTTTCATCACGTTAAAATGTTCGTCGATTTGCATTTCCCTATAATCCGGATCGCTTAATAAGGCAAGAATATATTCTTTAAAGCGGGGATCGCTGTCAAGCGCCTTATAAAGCCTTGCATACTGGAAATCAATTACATTTTCGACTTCATATAAATCCTGGGAACGGGCCGCTTTTTTGAATTTCACAGGATGAAGCAGTTTCAGACCTTCGATAAAATGACGAAAGAGCTTTGTTAATGCCGTGTCCTTTAGAATAACGTCAATATCGGAACTGCTCAGGGTTGGTTTTCCCTCTAAAACCCTCATTTAGCCTCCACTAAAAGTTGGAATTTCTCTTTTTGATTTTTAAATTCCGGCGACTCAGCCAGCATTTGATGGTGGGCCAGTAGGAAATGTCTCATCGCCGGGATATTGAGATCGAGTAATAATGTTTCCACTTCCGGGTCCTCGATCAAATCTTGAATCACGTGATATATCTTACTGACGATACGTTGTGTATCGACCATCTCACCGTCACCGGAAAAAAGCCAATAGGGGCTGACGCCTTCTTTAAATATTAAATAATAGAGGAGGTCCATGTTGGGATATATGAAGCCTCTCTCAATATTGGCAACGGTTGCGGAAGATACCCCCAGTTGCTTGGAGAATTCCACCTGGGTCAATCTTTTTGCTTTCCTAACCTCAGCAAAACGCTTACCTAAGGCATTTTTCAAAATTTTTTCATCCATGTTCGTTTTTTTATTGACAATCTTTAATTTCTAAAGTATAATTATAGACATGATCGTAAAAATCAAAGACAACAGGCGCAAACAAGTAATGAAGACGCAAAAAACCAGGACCAACAGCACCATTCAAAGCGTTTGTATCTTTATAAAGCTTATGCCCATCTTGTTTTTTCATACGATCATTTTACCAGATTTCGCGGTACTGTCAAGAGGTTACTTTAATTTTTTTATAGTACACAGGATAAAGCAATTTGAAACCCCCTATATACTCGCCGCTTGGGGGCGTAGTGGGTGCTGTGGTAGATTGTCCACATTATCAACGGGAAGATAACTTATCACCCATTACGCTCCCCGGCGGGTTTTTTTCTTAGCGCACCCTACTTGCAAGAGGCCATTCAAAACTTTTACCTATTCAGGGTAATGAGCGCTTGTTTGATCAAATCCGCCTTTCTCATTTTGTATTCGCTGAAATGTCCCAGGACTTCGTACATGGCATTGGGGATATGGGTAATATGAAGAAGCAGGTCTTTAATTTCCGCATCGAACTTTCCGAAATCATAGAGCTCCGGCTGTCGTTCCTGGTGTGAGATAAACATTTCCCCTTTGCCGGAAAAAATAAAGTTCAGATTGACATTGTGGCTGTCAATCAGGAATTTCAAATATTTTGAGGTGACCAATTTACGGCCCCTTTCAAATTCGGAAATATAACTTCGTGAGATGCCGGTTTCCTTATAAACGCGGTCCAATGTATAATCCAGGGTATTCCTGATGTTTTTCAGCCGTTTGCCCATGTCCTGGTATTTTTCGCCTGGGTTGTTTTGTTTATCCATTTTTGTTCATCACATTATTTAAGCCAATACTATACAGTAAAGCGAATAAAAATTCAAGACAAGACTAAAATATCGCGCCGTTGACAGCAAATCACAATCCTTTGACAGAAACCCAATTTTTCCGGCAAAACACCGCGACTGTCAGGGATAATCCCGGAACGATCGGTCATTTAAATTATTCCTTTTCTTTTTCGTCGCTTATCCTCTGCATTTCTGCGGCAATTAATTCCTGGTTCGCGTATAAATACCGGGCAAAAAATTCCAACATAGCATGCGACAATGTCGGCGCTTTCGCCATATGCCATATTAAATTCTGCACCTCGCGATTCATCGTCCCAAAATCAATATCATGATACCAACTTTTCTCTGTCTCAAGGAATATGGTTCCTTTCCCATGCAGTAAATATATGGGATTGATCTTGAATATCTTACTGGTCTTATAAAAGAATTCAAATCCAGGCCGGGTTTTCCCTGCTTCTATTTCCGATAAGTAACTCCCGGCAATATCCAATTGAGCGGCAAAATCTCTCTGCGATAAA
>JAUPLE010001036.1 GCA_030837085.1 Acidobacteriota bacterium
ATTGAAAAAGCCATAGACTATTACCGGCAAGCCCTTTTAATCGACCGGCTAGTATATGGGGAGGAACATCCTAAGGTGGCGGTTGATTTGAATAATCAGGGGCTGGCACGACTAAAATTAGGTGAAACCGATACCGCAATCTCAGATTTTCAGCAGGCGCTGTCCATATGGAAAAATGTCTATGGGGAAGAACATCCAAATGTAGCTATAGGACTTAATAATCTCGGTATGGCGCAACATGCGTCAGGTGATATTGAAAAAGCCATTGATTATTATCGAAAAGCGCATGCGATTGACCGAAAGGTATACGATAAGGAGCATCCCAATATAGCCAATGGATTGTCAAACCTAGGAGCTGCTTGCATTGAAGCGGGTTATACAGAAGAGGCAAAAGGCTATTTGGAGAAAGCCTACAAGATTTTTATCGATATTTTTGGCCCTCTACATCCAAATACAAAAACTGTGAAAGAATGGTTGGATGTATGTTTCTCTATACTGGAGATAGATCAATCTGAAAAGGATTTTGACAAATAACATCCGGGAATGATGAGTGGGGTAAGAGGATGTTCAGGATTCTGGTTTTGAAAAAACACAAACGAATTCTTAGCCGCGGACGAACATAGGCAGACACGGAGCCAACGCCGCCGCCTCCTGAGGCGACGACGGGTCTTAATGAAGTAAGTTTCTGAACCAGGATGCGTGGGATGAGAGGATGAGCAGGATGAGTGGGAAAATAGTGGTTATTGGTTATTGGTGAGTGGTGAGTGGTGAGTGGTGAGTGGTAGAGTGGTAGAGTGGCCATTTAAAAGAAAGGAGGTGAGAAGCCCATCCATGAACGTGAAACACTTAATTAAGAAGGAGATATAAATGACAAGAAAAGACATTGCCAAAATAATCGGCGCCAAATTGCTGCAGGTGCAGCAGATCCGGGATGATCAATAAAGGCTTTCCGAAGAGTTCTTTGGAAGGTAAGGGAAGAAAAAAAAGAATAACATCCTGTTCATCCTTTCATCCTATAAATCCCGGTTCAGACAGTTATAAAGAATCATTCCATGCTTGAAGCCGTCGCTATTAATTTTTGCAGCACCTGCATTGTTTCTTCCGGGTGAATTCCATCGATTTTCATTCCTTTGCATTGCAAATGGAGTTTAAATTCAGTAGAAGCACTTTTATCGATTTCATTACCGTCGAGTTTCGTTAAAAGAATCTTCCTGTCGATTCCGCCGGAAACTATTTGGCTTTCATTGATAAAGGTAATATATCTAACCGCCTTTTCGTGACCCGGATATTTTACGACTTCTATTGGCTCCCAGGTAGAAAGATCGATATCGATGATTGTAACAGTACCATTTTCCTGGCCGAAAGCAAGCCGCCACTGGCCGTCGGATTTCTTTAATGGCCAGGTGGCCAGGCAGGTTATATTTGCGGTGTCGGGTTGGATAATCGTCTTCGGTATTTCAAACCCTGGAACCGCTGCCTGGAGACCGTCGTTCCGGTCATAAATAATAAAGCCTTTATTACCTACATCCGCACACAATGTAAAGGCTTTAACGCTAACCGATTGAATTATGGATTGGTTTTCAAGGTTTATCAATTGTAAGCTGTACCAATTCCCTTCCTCTTCGCTGAGTAAAAAAGTTTCATTGGTTGCGTTAATGGGTTTCAATACGGGTTTTATATCGATTCGAGCTCTTGGTGTTACCTTCGCATCCTCTGTATCGGAAATCTCTTTATCGTAGAACATGAGTTGGTTATTGGCCACCAGAGTCAGGTCATTGCCGGGTTGGGCGATCAAGCGAATATCATTGGCCGTTTCCATTTTTCCCAAGTTTATCGAATGTGGGGCAATTCGAACCCTGTCCTGTTTCCATTCCCTGATAACACCGTCGTCATACAATGCATAGATATTTTTGTGCCGGGAAACCGCAACCGCACGTACCGGCGATGCTTCTTCCAGTTTAACGCCGGTGAAATCACAGCCGGTAAAGTTTGCATTGGTAAAATTTACATTATCAAGTTTGGCATAATGAAAAGAAGTATGAGAAAAGTTCTTACCGGACAGGTCGGCGCCTGAGAAATCAACCAGGTCAAGTACCAGGTCTGACCAATCCTCTTTAGGGATTGTTCCTTTATATTGGAATAATAAGTTCGCGGCATTGCTGCCAAGGTAACCTACCTTTAGTTTTTCTTTATCTTTAAGGTATTTTGTTTCCTGGATCAGTTGCCAGAGGTTTTCGGTATAGTCAAACCCTGTATTTTTTTTCATCATCTTACTGGAAAAAAAGATAATTTCGTAACTCAGGCAGCAGCTTCGTAAGAATTGTTTGGCCTGGTCCGGGTTTTGTTCCACCATTTTGCATATGGCGCGGGCCACAAAATATTCCCGCATCGACCGGTGACAGAAATCCACCGGCCATTGTTTACCTTCATCACTTTTGCCTGGCTCTACCCTTTTTAACAGCGAACGTACCGCGATACGTCCCATCTCATCATTGTTGGTGCAATCTGCCCGATCGCTCATATTCCACAGCCGATTGATTAACTGCTGAGGACCGTGGATATCGGACAAATAGAGAAATTCTTCATCCAATTGGTGAAGCCTTACAGATATTTTTTCAAGAATCTCTTTCAAATTTTCAATAATGGATTCAGGGGAGGTATCCAGGTTTTCATCCTCCAGGAAATCCTTTTTTCGTTTAAGTGATTTACTGATATAGGTTTCATAAAGAGTTAATTCATCTAGATCTTTGTCGGGTAGCTCTTTTAAGGAACCCTTCAGCATCTCCAGGTACAACGGTTTGGATGCCAGGCCAATGGGATCATGGCGCTTTATTAATATGTTGAATTTATCTTCTTCACCAATGTTCTTAGCAAATTCCCTTAAATGATCTTCTGTTTCTATTCGTTTGATGGGAGCGAGCATCAGTATCCGGGGATTTCCAATACGCTGGAGAAGTTTATCTTTGTACTGCTGTTTTTCAAAAAAATGTTTCCGGGAAGCGATTAACACTTTCATCCCGGAAAATTCGTTCCGGTAACATTCGACCATTTGCTCAATGTTATCCAGGATGGTTTTATGGTCCATTTTTTTAGACATTTCATCAAAACCATCCAGTATTGCCAGGAGTTTGTATTTACTTTTTGCTCTTGCCAATGTGTCCCAGCCATTGATATCCGAGCCTATTTCTTCCAGCCTGCGGCGTAGAAATTCGCGACTGTTATTTACATTTTTGATGCTAAAA
>JAUPLE010001037.1 GCA_030837085.1 Acidobacteriota bacterium
CGTGATTAATATCCACATCCCGCCCTTACGGGAGAGGAGAGAAGATATTCATCTACTGTCGGAATATTTCATGACTGGTCTCTGTCGGCAGCGTAAACGGCAGCCGGTGCAGCTATCTCCTGCAGCCGTTACTAAGCTGCTCGAATATCCCTGGCCCGGTAATGTGCGTGAATTACGGAACCTGATGGAAAAGATCGCTGTACTCTCCGATTCGGAAATCGTTTCCGGGGAGGAAATGGATAGGTATTTAAATGAGAACCGGCGCTCTCAATCGCCAATGGAAGGCAATCCCTGCAAAGAGACGCTTGCCGACATACGCAGGAAAAAGGAAAAAGACGCTATCGAAGCCAAACTTGCGGCTGCGGATTGGAATCACGAAAAAGCCGCCGCGGACCTGGGTATTGCCCGTTCTACTTTATTCAGTAAGATCAAAGAATATGGGGTCAAACGAAAAAAATCATAATCCCTTTTAGTCCGGGAATCCGGACTTAAGTCCGAAAGTCCGGATTGAAATTTCACTTCTAATTCCACAGGAATTATGCCACACCGCAATTTTTCAACCTTTCTCAAACTGGCAAGAAAGATGCTTCTCAATTTCCGGAGGAAAAAAAATGAAAAGAAAAATAATCTTATCAGTAACATTTGTTTTCATGTTTTTGCTTGTATCGTTTTGGGGTATGGCGGAAGAGGTCGGAAATAACCCGGTTGCAGTTTCACCCGGCAGCGAGACGGAAGTGGTCACTGTTTGGCAAACTTGTCCAACTTTCAGTTGGTCAGCCGTCGATCAAGCTGCATCGTACCGGATTGCGGTCTTCGAGACAGTCGAGCCGATTGCAATGCCTTATGAGAATATGGCTGCTAAAATATCTCCGGTTATAAGTAAAGATATCCCCGGTCCCGCATTATCATGGACACTTTCGTCTGCTGAAAGCCTTAAATCCGGGAGCATGTACGTTTGGTATGTCCAGGCATTGGATGCTACCGGGAATGCTCCTGGGTTATGGTCAAGCGGAAGGATTTTCAAAGTGGAACAGGAAATCCGGTTTGCCGGAGTCGAAGAGAAGCTTGCCGAGAAATTAAGGGCGTCAGGTGTGAATGAAGAGACAATTACAGATGTTCTAAAAGACATAAAATCTGAGGTAAAGGAAGTTGTGGTGCGAAACGGCGGCGCGGGAGGGAAAAACACTCCCGACGCGAGTGTCGTTCAAGGCACCGAAGGTTCCACAAACACATTCTACGGACAGCTTGCCGGAAATTCCATTACTTCAGGATTTAACAACACCTTCATCGGAAATCGTACTGGACAAACTACCTCAAGCGGATACGCTAACACCTTCCTCGGACAAATTGCCGGATACTCTAATACCACCGGGTACTCCAACACCTTCCTTGGAAATGAGGCAGGTAACGGAAACACAGAGGGATATGAGAATACCTTCATCGGACGTGGCGCCGGAGCCGCTAATAACACTGGGAACTCCAACACCTTTCTTGGTTTTTATACCGGAAGCAGCAATAAAACAGGAAATAAAAACACCCTCCTTGGATATGCTGCCGGAAATAGCAATACCACGGGAAGCTTCAATATTTTTATCGGACATAATGCAGGGAAAATCAATACTATCGGAGGTACAAACACCTTTATCGGAAATTTCGCTGGATATAACAACACAACAGCAAACGGCAATATTTTCATCGGAGAGCAAGCTGGATACACCAATACCACCGGATACGACAATATCTTCATCGGAAATGTTGTCGGATACTTCAATACTACCGGGTGCGGCAACATTATCTACGGGCATTCCGCAGGTTTTAAAAATACTACCGGTAGCTACAACATTTTCTTCGGAAGTAGTTCCGGAAACTGGAACACGACCGGAAGCTGGAACACTTTTATCGGAAATAGTACTGGGCGGAGTAATACCACAGGTATTAAAAATGTCTTTGTCGGTTTGGGTGCCGGGTATTTAAACTCTGTAGGCGAAAGTAATGTCTTCCTTGGTTTCAGTGCAGGGTATAATGAGACCGGTTCCAATAAACTCTATATATCAAATTCCGACACCAGTGCTCCCCTTATCTATGGTCAGTTTGATAACAAGATTTTAACCGTAAACGGCAGTTTAGGTGTTGGAACCAAAACGCCAGCCGGCGCATTTGAAATTGAAAAAACCGGTTCTAACGCCATCTTTATATTTGAACGTACAGATGGAGCACAGGGTAAATTTACGGCGCGTGCGGGAGAAGTCTATATGGGTTCCGGTACGAATCATAGAGTACAGATCATTGCCAACAATGCCGTTGTAATGACACTTATGCCTAATAAATATGTCGGGATAGGAATACCAACGCCCTTATACCCGCTTCATATGTCCAGTGGGGCGCGCTGCTCAGTGGGCGGAACCTGGACAAATGCTTCAAGTCGGTCATTAAAGGAAAACATCGAAAATCTCTGCACCGCTGAGGCTATAGACGCCTTAATAAAACTAAACCCAGTGAAATACAATTATAAAGTTGATAAAACAGATAAACACGTAGGCTTCATTGCGGAAGATGCACCCGAATTAGTGGCCACTTCCGATAGGAAAGGAATGAGCCCGATGGACGTTGTGGCGGTATTAACTAAAGTAGTCCAGGAGCAGCAAACAATCATAATCAATATTCAGGAACGGTTAGCCAAAATGGAGAAAACAAAATGATAAAAATTTCCGCGGGAATTATGCTACACCGCATCTTTCAACCGTTCCCCATAATGGCAAGAACAATGCTTTTCAAATTTAACTGATTATAAAAGGAGGATTACAAATATGAAACATCAAATGATCATCGTTTTATGTGTCTTGGTAATGGCAACAACGGCTTTTGCCGGACAACAAGAGTTTAGTAAAGGGAAACTGTTTTTAACTCCCCAATTTGCCTATTATTCCTATGCCCCTAACCTGGGAGTAAGTGTCGAGTATGCCGTAACAGATAATATAGGAATAGGCGGCAGTTTTATGCTTGCATTCTGGAGTGATGATTTTGCTGGTATCAAAATTTCAGAATCGCTTATTACACCGTCTGTTGAAGCCTACTATCACTTTACCAAAATCCAGGCGGAAAAATTCGATTTATTTGCCGGGTTAAGCATCGGTTATTCGATTTTTTCCTGGTCATGGGATATCGGCGATAGTAAATGGAGCGATGCAGGATCATCCGGTATCTATCTTAGCCCTATCCTGGGAGCAAGGTATTATCTGTCGAAGAAACTTGCCTTATGTCTGAAATCCCATTATTCAGCGTTGGGCAGTTGGACCGGGATAGGTGGAGAATTTGGGTTAACTTTCATGTTAGGTAAATAAATAATACGGAGATGAAATATGAACATTAAAAAAATTGTCTATTTGATTCTTTTATCATCTCTATTAGTGCCATTATGTGGTTGCCTTGTGGCTTATGAAGCTGCAATGCTGGGAAGTCTGGCAAGCGATGCAATCGGCGGTATGGAAAAAAAAAGTGTAAATGCCGCAGTATCTCCCGGAGTAACAAAGGAACAATTGGAGCAGATAAAACGTGTGGCATTTATTTTCGGGGATGATAATCCTACGGCAGAGGCGTTGAATTCCGGGGGATTAACCGATATTATGGTCGATAATATGGCTATCGAAATGATGAAACTGGGCTATGAATGTGTTGAGAAAGAGAAACTAAAAAAATCCCTTGAAGATCAAGGCCTTAAAATTAATGGGACGTTAGATTTAGAAAATGCAATTAAAGCCGGGAAGAATCTGGGAGTTCATGCGATAATCACAGGGAATGTTACATCTTCTGCATCTTATAAGAGTTCAGCCGGTTTGATAAGTTCAAAAGTAACTTCGGCAGTTCAAGTTCAGAGTGCCACGTTGAAAATTATCGGGCCAGAAAAGGGAGATACCTTTATGGTAGTTTCAATCAATTACAAACATGGTCAAAATGTTGATAAAGCGGCGAAAAGCATGGCACAAATTATAAAAGACAAGCTTGAAAACCCTTTTGGAAAAGAAGTAAAGAAGTAGGCACAACGAGTCAAATTGAAAACAGATATTAGATTGACACTGGGCCGCGAAAGCGGCCCTTTTCTTTTGGAGGCTGCCTTGGAACCGTCAGGGACACAAATACCAGCGCCGCAGGGGCTAACCGCTTTGTTTCCGTGTTTACCCTTTTATAGGGGAAAAAGGGGATATTCAGAAATTTTCCCCTTAATTAATCTCTATTTCTTTTATAGCTTTTTGTAGTAATTCGAAAATCCCACGTTTTTGTGCCGCATTTTCAAGGTAATAATGATCGAGCGTTTCAAATTGAACTCTCATTACGCCTAATACATCATTCCATTGACGCTCCGACACACCCCCACCTAACTGGAACCAATACAACTTATGAAGAATAACATCTTCAGCACTTGCTAAAAAGAGTACCTGGCGAGGGGAATCCGATACTTGATACTGTTTTCGTCGCTTCATCTCTTCCTGTGATGCCTCATCAGGATTAAGTACAAAAATATCCGCCTTAAACATAGTCCCCAAATGAATAATATTAAACGACGATCGATGTTGAATCGCATCCCGGATCATATCGGCATCGATGTAAAATTCAGCCTCGAATGCTTTTACAAGTTCTACAATGTGCCTGGTCTCGATATCTACAACAATATCGACATCTTGAGTTGCCCTGGGTACCCCATGAAGCGAACTGGCTAAGGATCCCCCAACAAAATATGAAATGCCCAATCGATCTAATTCTTGAGCAATTTGAGATGTAATTTGAACAGGCTCTGCAAGAACCATATAAATCCTTAATACCCTTCTACAGAAGGATCCCAATTGAAAACCCGGATCATTGTTTTACGATCTAACCAAAGAGACGCCAGCCGGAGATGTTGTTCTCGCTCTGAAAGCGTTCCATACTGCTGACGGATGCGCGCAAGGGCTAATTGCTGAACCGCTTTGGTCAATTCATTAACTTGCTTTAATTTCTGTTGAGGAGACATACGACGATACCCTGCCGTCAATATTTCCCGGATATGTGGGGAAGTGTCGCAGGTTAGAGTATTGTAAGTGGCGTTACTTTTATCGATCATTTCTTCTTTTAAATTCATGATGATATTATATTCCCCTTTACTGAATTTTTCAACTCACCGTCAAAAGAAAAAAGAGGGGCTAATCACCTAACCATCTCTCATCGTCACTGCACGCAATCCCTAGCTCTTTGCAGTATTCTTCCGCTTCGTCGGTAAACCCACTGCGGGAAAAAATAAAACCTACGGCCCGGTCTATTCTCTCCTGTTCTTTTACTCCCTCGAATTTCCTTTCAAAATCAAATGCCTCTTCTTTTGAAAACTTACGGGCGTCCCGGCTCTTCACTTCTTCCCTTGTAATTCGCGGTACTGGCGCTGCATCTTTTCAATCGATCGGGTGTATTCTTTTTTTATCTCACCAACGTCGAAATGTTCGATCTCTTTTTGATATACCCCGCGAAACACTTTATCGAAAATATTGTCCTGGACACACCGGAAATCAAAATGGGTTTGCCCCTGGTTAATAATATCCCCCTTAACCAGGGCTTCCATTTTCATTTCCAGTTCTTCATCGGTCATGTCCAGGTTTAATTGTTCCAGTAAATCCGCCCGGGTAAGTTCCCGGTCTTTATGTTTAAATAGATGAAGCACAATTTTTTTTGCGTTACGGTCATTGACTTTGTTGAAAGCGGCGTTCACATACTCCATCCATGTTAACTTGATATTACCCTGGTTATTCAAGGTTTCAAATTCCAGGATTTCGGTAAGACCTTTGGCTGTGCAAAGGTCCTTTTGCTTGTATAAAGAGCGAAAGATAGAACTGATATAGAAAGGGCTTCCTTCTGCCATTTCGGCAACCAGGTAAGCGGTTTCTTCGGTCACCGGCGTATCGAAAAATTGGGAATATTTATATACCATTTCTACCGCTTCGTCCTGGGGCATATTTTCAAGGGGGTAGTATCTGAATCGCGCGGGAAGCATCATTTTCAAAAGATTCATGAGCCAACCAACCCAACTGCCCGATACCAGCAGCGGGGCGACCTTACTTTCGGCTGTGCTCAAATAACCCCCGGCCAGTGAATCCGCCGGATTCTTTTTGTCTTTATCCCAATAAATCATGGCATTTAAAAATTGGAACTCATCGATCATCTGTACGATGTATTCCTTTTGCCTGGCAGCGATGGTTTTGGGGGCCTCGCGCGCGATGTTCCAGAGGATATCGATTTTTTCATGGGCTACGGCGTGGGCCGCCCCTTCAATGATACCGCACAGGTAATCAAGCCCTTCTTGCTTTGCGATCTCAATTGTTTTCCCGAAATCGCTCCTGTTTTCCGGGTCCAGGTATCCCGGTTTCCGGGATTTAAACGCAATGTACTGGTAAATAAAGGTAAGGAAAAAATCCTGGCAAAAATCCACCACCCACATTTTAGCTTCCCTGACTTCATAGTAAAACGGGATCACGCCGTCGTTTTTAAAAAAGGTGATATTGAACAACCGTTCGATGAGGGCGGTTTTCCCCATTTTGCGGCGGGCCAGGAGGGCGGTGCTCTGGGATTTTTCTTCTTTGATATCGTCGATCCACTTGAGAAAATAGGTCAGTTCTTCTTTTCTCCCGGTAAACAACCCAGGTTTACCGATTCGTTCTTTAAATGCGTATTCCATGCCTCATTATATATCATAAACAGGAGAAAATAGCAAATTCAAGCTCTCTGGTTACTGTTCCGTGAGGCGCCTGAGGAGGGAATGATTTTGGTTGTCCCTTAATTTTCTACCCAATGCGGTTGAAAAAAACCGGCAAAGAGATTATAATTGAATAGCAATGAAAAATACAACCACCGATATACAACACGTTAACGACAGCTTTTTCCACAAAATTTTCGACTCCCCGGAAAACGCCAGGGATTTTCTGGATCGTATCCTACCCGCCGGTTTAAAAAAACAATTGGACCTTGCCCATATCGAAATCGGGGATACAAAATACATTTCCAATGAATTCAAAAAAGGATTTTCCGATATTGTCGTCAGAACAGGGCTGAAAACAAAAAAAGGCCAAAACCTACCTGTGGATATCTATTTTCTCCTGGAACATAAAACCGAAGGAAGGGTTGAAGTGTTGATCCAGGTCCTCAAGTACATGGTCTTCGAGTGGGAGAAGGATTACAACAACGGTAAACCGCCGCGTCTGATCATACCCGTGGTGTTTTACCACGGCGCAGAGGAATGGAAAGTGCCCCGGGCATTTGCAGATCAATTCGAGGTCGATGACGAAATAAAACCATACCTGCTGGATTACCGTTATATCCTGTTCGATACCAATTCTTGGGACTTCAGAGATGAGAGTAATCATGAATTAAAAAAGAATGTATTTTTATTTACAGCAATGGTTTTAATGAAAGCCGCCTGTAAGAATGATCAGGGAGCGATCCGGGAAATATTCCGTTTCTGGCATCAGAGAGGATTTACCGACAATAAAGATATTGTACTATTCTTTATGAGGTACATTTCCCAAACCCAGGATATAAAGCAAGACCAATTAAAAGAAATATTGCACAAAACTAAAATAGATGGAGGTGATATCATGCCAACCTTAGCTCAACAATTTAGAGAAGAGTTTAGAGAAGAGTTTATGGAAACCTTAGCGCCACAATTAAGAGAGGAAGGAATGAAAAAGAAAGCTAAAGAAACCGCACTAAGGATGCTGAATAGAGGTTTTGACTTGAATACTATAATAGATATGACAGGTCTTACGAAATCGGAAATAGAAGCACTGGCTTCTCAATCTACATTCCATTGAGAATTCTTTTTCGCCTATCCCGGTTTTGCCGAGTAGAAGCACAGGGCCCGCGGAACACAAAAAAAAAAGGGGGCCACGGACAAAACGCGGACAAGGGGAAAAAGGATGCGAAAATCCAGGAAGAGCGGAGAAAAGCAGAAGAGAAGAAGCGAAGTTGCGCCAGGATAAGCCCTGGAAGAGGGGAAACACTGGCATATATATAGATTATAGGAGAATATATGTTTAAAAGTAGAAACTCTTCAACGAAACCCTGTGGGTATGGTTTTAA
>JAUPLE010001038.1 GCA_030837085.1 Acidobacteriota bacterium
AATGAGCCATTGAATTTTCTCCAGTATATAATCCATATTCTCTTCACTTAACGAAAATGGTAACCCCCCTGTAAGGGCCCGGATCAACTGTTTCGATTCCGCTGCGCTGAGGGGCGGGACCTTCAACGACACCAGGTCATTCACCAGGTTAAAACTGTTCAGCCGACTCACGATATTTTCCAGGCCGATGGACCCGGCGAAAACGAACTGGAGTTTCCGGGTAATATCATCGTTTTGCCGCAGTTCCCGGTTGGATTGGAGAAAATGAATGGCTTGCCGTTTCCCTTCATCTTCGATGATGTTTTCCACGGTCTGGGAAAATTCATCCACCATTAATACCAGTTTCTTCCCCTCAAGGTCGATTTCTTTGATCAATTTGATGAATTCCTCCCGGTAGTCAAGGGAGTTTCCCGGATCAAATTTGATGGTCTTACCGATTTCGGTGATTCTGCCAGCCCAGTTTTTTAAAACGTTGAAGGCTTTTTTCGAATGCTTTTCAAAGATATTTAAAAATTCCGTATCGAGAACCCGATGCAAAATAAGTTTGAAATATTCGTTTTCACTGTTGACCGATTCGGTAATCATATGAATAAAATAAAAGCCTTCCAGGCCATTATCATGGACATGGAACATAAGAGATGTTTTCCCTACACGCCGGGGGGCAGAAATAAGAATACTGCCGCCGCGGCTGATTTTTTGTTGGAACTCCCTTACCAGGGGGGGGCGATCGAAAAAGTCTTCGCCCCGAACCGGCTGGCCCGCGATGTTTTTTATTGCCATTGTTAACCTCCGTTGTTACACTTGACAAAATTTCTTTTGTCATTATATCTGACAAATATATTTTTGTCAAGTATTTTGACAAAATAATTTTTGTCAAAATGCACGACGTTTGCAACAACGTGTTAATAATACTTTTTTTCTAAACAAAAAAGGGAAGGGGAGCCAACACCCCTTCCCTTTTCCTTAATGTTGGGAGCGGTTATTTTTTTAGGTTGGAAATTCTTGACTGTCCCCTACTTAAAGCCCGGGGAAGATATTCTTTGCTCCCGGTAAGGTTTTTTTCGCCCCCGATAAGATCGCTTAATGCTCGGGAAAAATTTTCTTTGGCCCTGGTAAAATTTTCTACGCTACTGGTAAGACTCCCCAAATCCCCGGAAAGATTTTTTGATGCTCCGGGAAGTTTTTTCTTGCTCCCGGCAAGATTTTCTGATGCTAAGTGAAGTTTTTCTTAGACCCAGGAAAGATTTTCAAAGCTCCGGGAAGTTTTTTCAAGGCCATGAATAGTTTCCTCACGGCTACAGGAAGTTTTCCCATAGATATGGGAGGAAGATAAGATCAATCTGTTTCTTCTTCCTTTTCTGTTGGAAGATTCATCGAATCGTTATCCTCACTATTTTCTTCTTTCTTTTTTCTCCACCTTTCCGACAAAAAAAGCGAAACCAGGGTAACAACTGTTGATCCACCTAAAATCGACCCAATTGCTACTTGATTTAAGAAGGCGCAAGTAATAGCTCCGGCAATTCCAGTCAATGCGATGATTAAGGCATAATTCTGCCCTTTGTTAATCTTATTGATTTCGTTTTCTACCCTTGCTTTGATGATATCCATTTGTTGCTGATCAATATTTTCGCGATGTACCTGTGATTTTTCTGCCATTTTAAAAATACGATCAGCGGCATCAGGCAGTATATCGTTGTATTTTTTTAAGGTATCCGGGTGGGGCAGCGGCCCCGCATGGAATTCCTGGTGCAATAAAGAGACTACTATTTCTTTAATTTAATCGCGTTTTTCTTGTTTCTCGTCTGACAATTCCGTATTAGAATTCAGTTCGTTTTCAGGAATTTTAGTTTCCGGCATGGACTTCAAATAACCTAAGTGATTCGTTGAGATATTTCGATGCTTCCGCGAAGTTCCTTAATATTGTTTGCGTTTGCGATTCGGGTTTATTGAGTGGGAGCGCATCGATCTTGAATGTACTGCTGACTCCAAAAAGATCAAATGCGCTTAAGGCTCCTTCAAGAAATGGAGGGCGGCTGTAAGAGGTTTTGCTCGACTTATTTTTCCCCCCCAGTTGAGTACTCCCCCTCACTTTGATTTTTTTGTGTTTCCCTGTCATTTTTCTATTACCGTCCTTTTTTTTAGTAGGAGTATAATATACAATGTAAAAGAAAATTTGTCAACAATGTCAACAAAATATAAGAAAACAAAAATCTCTATCTGCGCACTCCGTGTAATTTTTAAAAACGCCGAAGGCGTTGATAAACATGGTCAGGATATTGTTTTCTTTGCGATGACAATATCCTGGGAAGAAAGGAATTCTGACCTGCCACTCCAGTTGCCGTAACGGACCGGCTCCGAAATAACCAACCCATATTTTATGTAGAGTTCACGGATGCGTTTCTCCGGGTGCGCGATGCTTGCTTCCGGCATCTGCGGGTCAATCACCAAACAATCTTCAAAAGAATATTTCATGTGATGATTACCCTTTACCAGCGCCTCACGCACTGTATCATCAATCAAGAAGTAAGTAATCAAACATCTCCCACCGGGCCGCAGCACACGACTGATCTCCGCCAGGTAATGGCCCACATCCGCCGGCAGCATATGAGTGAAAACCGATGTCAAGAAAACGAAATCAAACGAAGCATCCGCAAAAGGGAAACAGTATTCCCCGGCGCGATAACGACCCTTTGAATTATACTGATAGTTGTAAATATCCGAATGGAAAAAGGTAAAATTGGGAAATAACGGCGTAATCTTTTTCCGGCACCATTCGATGCCTTCATTAACAATATCCATCCCAACATAAGAACCCTCAGCCGAAAGGAATTTCGTCAATGGGATCGCCATACGGCCGATACCGCTGCCGATCTCCAGGACTTTTTCATTCGCTTTCAAATCGCAGAGATCAGTAAAGTAACCCAGGAATTCCTGGCCGGCCAATTCAAAATCACTGTCGCCTACAAATATTTTCGAACGGGGCGGGACCAGTTTCCTCCCCTTCCCGCGCAGCGCATCACGGATGTTGGTCGGTAAATAATAGATGCGACGAACGATCGGATAATGATAGTAAATGCGGCGGAAAAAAGACTGGAGCCAACGAGGTAGATATTTTTTTACGAAACGTTTCATGTATGCCTTCGGCGAGTCAGGACCCTTTTGAAAAAGGGTCCCGACACCCCCTAAAACTTTTGTTTATGCCGGGTGCTTTTGCAACCACCGATTAAACATCCACATACAAAACGCGGAAAATAACCCGATACTCATCAATAATATCCACCCAAGGGAATTCCACATGGGATTTAGGTCCAACAACCCATTCTCCAACTTGACGGCATGGCGACACATGATTCCATTGAAAATAAACGCCCCGACGGGACCTCCTATCAAAGAACCGATGGCCATAGGCAAATTGGCGTAACCGAGAAATAACCCCTCCTGCCCTTTGGGCGCCAACGCGCCGATATACTCATACTGACGCGCAGCGGCAAATAACTCGCCAAATGCAATGAGCGCGACAGTAAATACGGCAAACAACGAACCGATAGGCAACAACTGCCCCAGGGTCATGGTTCGGACGCCGCCAAATAAGAATATAGGCCCAAGATTGATAATCATGGAAAGACCAACAATGATTCCCCCGATTATCATGGAGTTGATAGGTTTCTTCTTACCAAAAAGTTTAATCACCAACAACTGGAAAAATACAATCACAAGGGGATTGGCCATGGTAATAATATCTACTGCCGGGTCCAGGTCAACCACTTTCTTCAAGTACAGGGGAATAACATTGTACACCTGGGAATATACAAACCAGAAACCGCTGGCCACCAGGAGAAAAAGCGTAAACCGGCCGCTGCGAAGCACCAATACCATATCGGTCAATATACGGCCGACGGATTTCTTAGGTTTGGCTGTCTTTTCGTCTTTCTTATACCAGGCTTCTTTTTCCGGGTCCCGGTAAAGGAACAACACGGTCAAGAAAGCCAGGATAGCGCATCCCACCGATACGGCAAAGATAAAACTAAGACCCAATTGTTTCCGGGTGAAATAGCTAATAGCCCTGCCAAACAAAGAACCGATATTGACCACCATGTAAAAGATGCCGAAAGCCAGGGTGGCGCGGGTTCCGGCGGTTTTCTGCATGGTCCCGGAAATGCATGGCTTGACCACGGAGCCGCCGAGGCCGATCAGGAATATGGCAATGGCAACGGGGATGATAACGCCCAGCCCGGCAGTCACTTCGCTTTTAACCGTGGCTTCCAATACTTGCTTACCAAACCAGGTGGGATAACCCATCATGAAATAACCGATTCCCAACAGCACAAAGGCCACCAGTAAGGAACGTTTAAAACCCACATGATCGGCAATGGTCCCGGACAGGATGGGTAGGAAGTAAACCATGAACCAGAGCAGCCCGTTCAGGGTACTGGGCCAATAATCGCCAAGCCCCAGTTGACCGAGATAAAGCACCACGAAACTGGCCATGCCATAATAAGCACCGCGCTCAAATAGCTCGGTCAAATTGGCGGTCCAAAAACTGCGAGGAAATTTCTCCTTTTTCACTTCATCACTCATAACGCCTCCTTCTTTTATATTGATCCTTTAAATATAATTCGTGTTAATTCGTGTTATTCGTGGGCCTTTTTTCCCTCGTTTTCGAGCCGGATGCCTAATTCATGCAATTGCCGGGCGGGAACGGCGGAAGGGGAACCGGTTAAGAGACAAAGAGAAGAGGTGGTTTTGGGAAATGCAATGACTTCCCGGATAGAGCTTTCCCCGGTCAGCAGCATGATGATGCGGTCCAGGCCCAGGGCAATGCCCAGGTGGGGCGGCGCCCCGTACTTTAATGCGTTGAGGAAAAATCCGAACTTCTCTTCAGCTTCTTCCGGGGTAAAATTGAGCAGTTTAAATATCTTTTGCTGCATTTTTATATCATTGATCCTGCGACTGCCGCCGCCAATCTCGATGCCGTTCAATACAATGTCATAAGCACTGGATTTAACTTCCAGGGGTGAGCTGTCTAACTTATCCAGGTCCTCGAACCGCGGACAGGTGAAGGGATGGTGGTTGGAATCCAGCCTCTTCTCATCAGGATTGTAGAAAAAGAGTGGGAAATCCACTACCCACAAGAACTCGAGCCTGTCTTTATCCATAAATGAGACTCCCAGGTGTTCCCTTAATTTTCCTGCCAGGAAAAGGGCCTTTTCCACGACATCGCCGATGAGAAAAACGATATCATTTTTATCGATATTGTTCTCTTTATAAAATGTTTCAATAACGATAGGCTCGATCTTGAGAGAGGATTTGAAACCTTCTTCCCCGTATTTGATCCAGATAGCGCCTTTGCCACCCAGGTCCTGGACGTATTTATTGATATTATCCAGGACTTTCCGGGAATAGTCGGAGGATTTGGGCAGTACCAGGCCCCGGATCGTTCCCTTGTTTTCCAGGATACTGTTCAGGATATTGGAATTGAACGCTTTCACACTGCTTGAAAAATCCCTGATTTCGAAAGGAATGCGTAAATCAGGTTTATCCGAGCCGTATTTGTTCATGGCTTCGTCGTAATCCATGATTCGAAAGCCTGTTTTGATATCCCTGCCGATAGTGGAAAAAATCTCTTTAATCAGCCCCTCGGTGATTTCAAACAGTTCTTCGGGCTCGGCAAAACTCATCTCAATATCGATCTGGGTAAATTCCGGTTGCCGATCGGCGCGGAGGTCTTCGTCCCGGAAACATTTGACGATCTGGTAATAGCGCTCGAACCCGGATACCATCAACATCTGTTTGAATAACTGGGGCGACTGGGGCAGGGCAAACATCCGGCCATTGTATATGCGCGAGGGAACCAGGTAATCCCTGGCGCCTTCGGGGGTGGCTTTGGACAGCATGGGGGTTTCGATATCCAGGAACCCGAGGTTGTGGAGATAATTACGGACGTTGAGGGCGGAGTGACTGCGAATTTTAAAATTCTTCTGCATACGCTGGTTTCTCAAATCCAGGTAGCGGTACTTGAAACGGAGTTCTTCGGATACATCAGTATTACTTTCGGGAAGGAAAGGAGGCGTTTCCGAAGAGGAAAGGATACAAATATGTTCGGCAATCAGTTCTACTTTACCTGTATAGATTTCCGGGTTGGGGTTGGAGCGCAGCACGATTTTACCGGTCACGGCCAGCACATTCTCGCTGCCGATCCTTTTTATCAACTGGAGGTCAGGGAAACCTTCATTAACAACAATCTGGAGTAGGCCATCCCGGTCCCGGAGGTCGATAAAAGTAAGACCTCCCAGTTCTCGCTTTTTGTTGACCCAACCGTAAACCGAAACGGTTCGGTTTACATACTCTTCATTAATTTTCACACAATAAAGGGTTCTTTTTAAAGTTTCGCACTGGTTTTTATGTTGAGTTTCAGTCATTGTTCCACTTCCTTTCCCTGGATATTAAATTCTTTATGTAAAATTTCAAAGATCGTATCCATACTATAGGATACGACTTCGGTTTTACCGATAACAGGCATGAAGTTGGCGTCGCCTTCCCAGCGGGGTACGATATGGAGGTGAAAATGGTCTTTCACCCCCGCGCCGGCCACTTTGCCGATATTCATGCCCAGGTTAAAGCCCGCGGGATTAAAACTGCGCCGCAGGATAGCCATGGACCGATTCATCAAGTCCCACATTTCAGTTGCTTCCGCCGCCGGGATTTTCTCGGGTGAATCCTCGTGCCGGTAGGGTACGATCATTAAATGACCGCTGTTGTAAGGATAGCGATTCATAATAACGAAGAACTTTTCGCCCCGGAAACAAATCAACGATTCCTGGTCGGATTTTTTTAAGGCATTACAAAAAACGCAGCCTTTTTCCCTGACTAACCTGGATATAAAATCCCAACGCCACGGCGCACTGAGAAATTTCATTTCTGTCTTTTATCTCTTTTATCTATGGCATTCTGGAACAGGTCGCCGATGGTGGTAACCGATTCGGTTTCAGCCTTGGCGTATTTGTCGATTTCTTCCCGTTCCCGTTTCCTACGAAGCGCTTTGAAGCTGAGGTAAATCCGCTTTTTCTCCGGGTCGGTGCTGACCACCATGGCTTCTAACTGGTCGCCGG
>JAUPLE010001039.1 GCA_030837085.1 Acidobacteriota bacterium
GGAATTCCCATCCAGAGGCTTACTTTCGAAGAATCGGATAAATTGCTTAAAACAGCCCTGGATATGGGCATCAACTTTTTCGATTCCTCCCGCGCCTATACCGACAGCGAAGAGAAATTCGGCCGCGTCTTCTCCCAATATCCCCGTCATAAATACATCATCGCCACCAAAACCTTTTCTAGGGACGGCAAAAATGCGGCGGCAGACCTGGATACCGCTTTAAAACTTTTAAAAACCGATTATATCGATCTCTACCAGTGCCACAACATTGCCAGCGAAGAGCAACTACAACAATCCCTGGCCCCGGGTGGCGCATTGGAAGCCCTGCAAAACGCCCAAAAACAAGGGAAAATTCGCTTCATTGGCGTCACCGGCCACAAACCCCCTTTGTTGATGAAGGCCTTAAAGTCTTTCGACTTTGCTACCGTGCAAGTACCCCTCAATTACATCGAACAAGCCTGTTTGACCGAGTTGGTACCCTACGCAAAAGAAAAAGGTATCGGCGTCATTGCCATGAAACCCGTGGCCGGCAGTGCATTTAAAAATGTTCCCCTGGCATTACGGTTCAGTTTGGCCGCCGGCGCCGATGTGGTCATTCCCGGCATGGACGCCGTATACCAGGTGGCTGAAAACCTCACCGCCCTGGAAAAATCCGGCCCCCTGAATGCAGAAGAACTGGCCGCCCTGGAAGAAGAAAAAAAAGGACTGGAAGAAAATTTCTGTCGGCGCTGCGAATACTGCATGCCCTGCCCCCAGGGACTGCCCATCGCTTTCCTACATGTCTTACGCGCTTACTTTTTCCGCTACAATCTCCAGGGCTGGGCCGTGGAACGGGCCAACAGCCTGCCCAAATCGTACAAAGATTGCAGCGAATGCCGCGAATGCGTTAAAAAATGCCCCTATGAACTGGACTCCCCAAAGATATTCAAAGAGACCCGGGAGGCCATGAGCAAGTGGACAGGATAACCGCAGGACCCCCTTGACAAAAACCATATTTCTGATAAAATTTCCCCTTACTAACCTCGATGGTAAAAAGAAAAGACAACATATACAATAAATCCTAAAATTCCATAGGAGGAGCGAATGATTAAATTTGAAAACCTGACCAGGTACTATGGCGATGTATGCGCCGTAGACCATGTCAGTTTTGAAGTCAAGAAAGGCGAGATCCTGGGGTTCCTGGGACCCAACGGCGCCGGCAAAACCACCACTTACAGGATTTTGACCGGCTACCTCCAGGCCACTTCCGGGACCATCAAAGTCAAGGATTACGACATCCATGAAGACCAATTGGAGATTAAAAAACTCATCGGCTATCTCCCCGAATCCGCGCCCATTTACCACGACATGCTGGTATATGACTACCTCAATTACATCGCGGACATCCGGGGCGTTCCCGAAGCCGATAAACTCCCTCATATCAAAGGGCTGGCCGATCTTTGCAGTTTGAATGAAGTCATGCACAAGACCGTCAACCAACTGTCCAAAGGATACCGGCAGCGCGTCGGCATTGCCCATGCCTTAATGGGGAACCCGGAAATCCTGGTGCTGGATGAGCCTACCGTGGGCCTCGACCCCAACCAGATCGTAGATACACGGGAAATCATCAAACGCATCGGTAAAGAAAAAACCATTATCTTTTCCACCCATATCCTCAGCGAAGCCGCGGCCACCTGCGACCGGTTCGTCATTATCAACAAAGGAAAGCTGGCGGCGGATTTGACCATCGATCAACTGAAAGAATTAACCAAAGATCGATCGTTCGAGGAGCTATTCAGGAATCTAACAAGGGGGGATAACCAATGAGAAACAAAACCACTGAAAATGTCAAACATATATTCAAAAAAGAGTTTAAGTCGTATTTCGTATCACCCATCGCTTACATCGTGATTTCCATTTTCCTGTTAATCATGGGCTGGTTGTTTTTTTCAACCTTTTTCCTCAATGACCAGGCCAGTTTGGTGGGCTTTTTTGCCATACTGCCGCCGGCCTTTGCCTTTATCATCCCGGCGGTGACCATGCGGCTGTTTTCCGAGGAAATGAACGTCGGGACCTACGAGCTCCTGCTGACCCTGCCCGTGACCTTCAGGGATATCATTGTGGGCAAGTTCCTGGCGGCCGTTGGTTTTGTGGCCGTGATGCTGGCGCCCACGTTAGTGTATGCCATTACCGTTACCTTCATGGGCAGTCTGGATTGGGGTCCAGTGCTGGGCAGTTATCTTGGGGCGCTGCTCCTGGGCGCGGCTTTCAGCGCCATCGGACTCTTGGCTTCCGCCATGACCCGCAACCAGGTGGTGGCTTTTATCATCGGTATGGCCATTTGCGTCTGCCTGGCCCTGCTGACCGATTTCCTACTGTTCTTCCTGCCCGATTCCCTCGTAGGTTTCTTCCAGTTTTTCAGCGCCAAATACCATTTCGCGGATATTGCCAAAGGCGTCATCGACAGTCGGAATATCCTCTATTTCCTATCGGTCATCTTTATCGCCCTTTACGGCGCCAACCTGATTATGCAGGAAAAGAAATAAGGAGATTAACATGAGTGGCAAACAAAAATATTATAAATTTATACTTTACCTGGTCGTATTGGTATTGATCAACATCGTGGGCAGGACCCTATTTTTCCGGGTGGATCTAACCGGCAACGGTCTCTATTCGTTGTCGAAAGCCAGCGTCAATGCCGTTTCAACCCTTAAAGAACCCCTGACCGTCAACGTATTTTTCACCAAGAACCTTCCCGCGCCCTATAACAATGTCGAACGATATCTCCAGGACCTGCTGGCAGAGTATGAAGCCAATTCCAAAGATCAAATGAGCTACCGTTTTTACAATGTCAGCGCCGAAGAAGAAGGCCTGGCCGCCGGGGACGTCGAAAAGAACCGCAAACTGGCCCAGGATTACGGCATTTATCCCGCCAATGTCCAGGCTGTGGATAAAGACCAGATTAAAATGCAGCGCGCCTATATGGGCATGGTCTTAATCCACGGCGACGTGGTGGAAAAAATCCCGGTTATCGACAGCACCGAAGGCCTCGAATACAAAATCACCAGCGCTATTCAAAAAATGAATAATAAAATTTCCGCGCTGGTCAACCTGCCCCAGAAAATAAAAATCAACCTGGTGACCTCTTCCTCCATTGCCCAGATCGCCCCGGTTCTCAAACTGCAAGGCCTGGAAGGATTGAAACCCGGTTTGCAGGGTATCGTGGACAGGCTTAACAGCAGGTCCTACGGCCAGTTGCAGTTGGTTACCATCGATCCCGCCATGGGCGAGGGCGCCCCGGAACAGTTGAGACGCTATGAACGGTTCGGTTTACAGTGGCCGCAGCTCAATACCCCGACGGGAATTATCCCGGCCGGCAAGGCAATTATGGCCTTCGGCCTGGAATATGGCGAAAAAAGCATCGAGCAGGGACTATTGAGCCGGAAATTGGCCTTAACCGAGCGGGGACCCGAAGAACAATATGTCCTTGTCGATTTAAAAGAAATCGAAACCTTTGTCAACGATAATATCGATGGTCTCATCGATATCAATGAAGACGTCGGTTACCTATCCAGCCACGGCGCCCCGGCCCTCCAGTCGGATGTCCCACCCCAGATGGCGCAGCAGCAGCCGGATGCACTGAACTCCTTCAATGACCTCTTAAGTAATTCCTATTCCGTGAAACCGGTCCCCCTGAAGGAAGACGCCGTCCCGGACAGCATCGATACCCTCATTATTGCCGGCCCCAAAGAAAATTTTAGCGATTGGGAGTTGCTCCAGATCGACCAATTCCTCATGAAAGGAAAGTCCCTGGCCATATTCCTTGACGCCTTCAATGAAATCCAGGCGCAGAACCGGCAGCAATTTCAACAACCCGTTTACCTGCCCATCAATACCGGCCTGGAAAAACTCTTGAATCATTACGGCGTGAGCGTGAAAAAATCCTATATATTGGATGAAAACTGCTATATAAACCGCGATAGGGAAGGCAATGAAATGCCCATCTATTTCGTCCCCCTGGTCCGCAATGAAAACATCAACCATGATGTCTCTTTCCTTGATAATCTCAAACAACTGGTGGTCATCAAAGCCTCGCCCCTGGAAGCGGATAAAGAGAAAATAAAAAATTCCGGCTTAAAATTGACGGAACTGTTCTCCTCTTCCGAAAAATCCTGGGAAATGTCGGGGCGCATTAACTTAATGCCCTTTATGATCCAGCCCCCCAAAGATTCCAAGGAGATGCGGAGTAAACCCCTGGCCTATATCCTGGAAGGACAATTCCCCAGCTATTTTGCCGATAAACCCCTCCCTGAAAAACCCGAAAACAAAGAAACCAAAGACAGCGAAACCGAACTGCCTTCAAAATTCATCGCCGGTGAGACCGATAAAGATAAAGAAAAAGATAAAAAACCCGAAGCAAAGAAGGAAGAGAAGCCCGTAATAAAGGAAACCAGGGTAAAAGAGGAAACAGGAATTCTTACCAGGGGAAAACCCGGTAAAATCTTTTTGATCGGTTCCAGCGAAATGTTGAAAGACAATGTCTTACAGCAGCAGAGGGGTTATCCAAATCCCAACGCCGATTTTATAATCAATACCCTCGATTACCTGAACGGTAGGGAAGATATAGCCGTGATGCGCAGTAAAGTCCAACGTTTCAACCCCTTGAAAAAGAATATTTCACCATTTGCTAAAGTAGTGGCCAAGATTTTTAATATCTGGGGTTTACCTGCGTTATTCATCCTGATGGGTGTTATCATCTGGGGTCGGCGGACCGCCCGGAAGAGACAAATCCAGGCCATGTTCAGCAAATAACGGGAACCTAAGGAACAAGGAGGCAAAATGAGCAATAAAGCCGTTAAGAAAGAATACATCATATTGGGAGCGCTGATAGCGGCGCTCCTTCTTTACCTGGTCTTTAAAGGTACGAATAAAGTCCATTATCGATTGCCCGAATTGAAACCCATCGATGTCAATACCCTTACCGGGATTGAAATTACCAAACCCGGGCAGACCATTAAATTGATAAAAAAAGATGACCAATGGTTGATCGATCCCTTCGGTTATCCCGTGGAAGGCAGCGTGTTAACCGATATTACCAATAATATCAAAGATTTTGCCCTTACCGAGCTGGCGTCCAGGTCTAAAAACTATGCCCTGTACGACCTGGGGCAAGACAAAGCCATCCATGTCAAAGCCTATCGCAACGACGAGGTCGTGCGAGATTTTGAGCTCGGTAAAGCCGCCTCTACTTACAACCATGGCTTTATAAAACTTAAAGATGACGACCGGGTTTTTCTTGCCAGCCAGGTTTACCGGGTCCATTTCGATAAACCCCTCAAGGAATTCCGGGCCAAACAGGTCATGAAGCTGGATAAAAACGAAATCAGCGAGATCGCCGTGGATATGATAAAAGATGGCAAAAAGTTCTCCTTTAGCAAAACCGTCAAACCGGCGCCAGTGAAAGCGCCCCCTGCGCAGACGGCGCAGCCTGCGCAGCCGGCCCAGACGCCCGAGGCTGAAACCACCTGGACCATGCCGGATGGAAAAGAAGGAAATACCGGCACATTGGATGCTGTTTTGGCCCAGTTGGCCGATTTGAGGTGTTTTGAATTCATCGAGGGCAAAAAGAAAGAGGATTTTAACGCCCCCATTTACACCGTCAAGTTGAAAGGGAAGAAAGATTATGTTATTTCCATCTATGAGAAAACCGGGGATGGGCCGAAAGATGCGGAAGGAGAGTCGGAGATGCACCCGGCGGTTTCCTCGGAAAATCCGTATCCCTTTTTGCTCAACAGTTATTCGGTCGATTCATTAATGAAAAAACCCGAAGATTTAGTGAAAAAATAATTATATCGCAGCCAGGGGGCTTTTTTGAAAAATTGCCCCCTGGCAAACCCCCAAAAAACTTTTAATTAAACTCTCCCTCTCCTTCCCATTTGTGAAATAGATAATCCCGCCATTACTATAAATACTCCTGCCGCTTGTTGGAAAGATAACCGTTCCGCAGCCAGGAGCCAGGAAAATAATGCAGTGAAAGCAGGGATAGAGATGCCGAAAATACCTGCTTTTGCAGCTCCCAATTCTTTTACCGCGGTCGTATAAAATAGAAACGCCAACAGCGAGGCAAACACCACCAGCAGAATTAGAGGCCCTACCCAGTCCAATGTGAAATCGACCGTTAGAAATTGCTTCAATTCAAAAAGCACGAATAAAGGCGCAAACCAGAAAATACCAAACAAGTTCTGGTACATCACCAGGGTAAAGGCATTATAAGTAGCCGTTAATTTCCGCAGCGAGGAAGTATAAGCCACCCCGGAAGCCACGGCCAGCAGCAGCAAAACGATTCCCAGCGGGGAAGCCGAGAGAGAAAAATCCCCTTTCACAATCACCAGCAGCACCCCCGCGAAGGAGATTGCCATTCCCACGATATTCATCACGGAAAGGCGTTCATTAAAAAGATAAAAGGCCGCGATAGGGATAAAAAGAGGGATGGTGGTGACAATCACCGCCGCCACGGTAGGGGACACCAGTTTAAGGCCGAAACTTTCAAACAAAAAATACAAAAAGGGATGGAAGAAAGACAACAGGATAACGAATTTCCAATCTTGCGGTTGGATTTTTTGTCGATTCCTGGTGGAGGCAGCAATGACAGCCAGTAGAAAGGATGTTGCCGCCATGCGCAGGAAAGTCGTAGTAATGGGGCCGATAAACCGGTAGACCATTTTGAGCCAGACATAAGACAGGCCCCAGAAGATCATGGTTAGTACTACCCCGGGATAAACCAACAATCGTTTACTTTTCATGTGTTTCCTTTTACCTTTTAGTGCTCATCATAACTTATTTTTGACTCATATTCAAGAGAATTTTTCGATTTACACGTTCATTTTATTTGCTTAAAACCGGTAATTTTGTTAAAATATAGGATGGTCATTTCTCTCACTTTAATTTCAAGTTGCGTTCCAGTTGTTAGGATAAGAGAATGAGTAAACATTATAAATCGTTGCTTATTCGGGGTTCGAATAGGTGTTGGGTAAATAGCAAGAATGAAAGGTAGTGACTTATCTAACCTTGTTGTAGAGTATGTCTTGACCCGGAAGCTGGATGAACTCGCCGTGCTTACCGTCGAAAGCAGCGCTAACCATTTAAATATAAACCGGTCGCACTTGTCCCGGACATTCAAGAGAGAAAAGGGGTTTACCATTGAAGAGTTCATTTTTAAAATAAAGATAGGCAGGGCCGCGACTTTGTTGAGGGAGAATGATCAAATAACCGTAAAAGAAATAGCGAAGAAAATGGGATTTTGCCGGTGCGATTATTTTATTCGCATTTTCAAGCTCTATTTTGGAACCACCCCCGCAAAATACCGGGAGTTGATAAAGAGGAACCCGGATATCTATTAAGAAGGAAATACAGTATGAAGAAATTCAAATTATTTTGTTTGCCCTATGCTGGCGGATCAGCCGCTATGTACAATAAATGGAGACAATACCTGGATAGAAGGATAGAATTGCATCCCCTGGAACTGGCAGGAAGGGGGCGGCGTATTTACGATCCATTATATGATTCCATTGCCGAAGCAGTGGATGACGTCTACAAAATCATAGAAAGTCAATTGGATCAAATGCCTTATTGCTTTTTCGGGCACAGTATGGGTGGGATTATCGCCTATGAGTTAGCCTTGAAAATAAAGAATCTCCAGCGTCCCCAACCGGTTCATATATTCTTTGCCGGCCGCGGCGCCCCCAATATACCCGGGGAAGATGAGAAGAATTTTCATCAACTGCCCGAGGAGGAATTCAAAAAAGAGATACTGGAACTGGGCGGCACCCCCAGGGAATTTTTTGAACACCCCGAATTGCTCGATGTGCTGATGCCTATGTTAAGAAGTGATTTCAAAATAGCCGAAACCTATAAATTCCCAGAAGCCGGGGAGATAAAACCCCTGGATTACGATATCAGCGTTTTCATCGGTAAAGAGGAAGAGGTGACCGCTGGGCAAATGCACGGCTGGAGAGAACACACCGCCGGTATTTGCACCGTTTATTATTTTCCAGGAGAACATTTTTTCATCAACGAAGAAACCGAACGTATCGTCAAAATCATAAACCACACCCTCTTAAGCATATAAAGCGGGCTGTGTTCTATGTGCTGTCTGGTGTCTCGCGCAATCTCTATTTAAAATCCCAATCCACAACCTTCATTCGCAGCAGCATTTTACCCATTTTCCCCCATTATTTCATATAGTAACATTTTTATCGTGATAGTCCCTGCGATGAATTTACATCTTTTTGCAACCGTAGAAAGGTAACATTATTATATATTTACAACCGTATTCAATTATGCTATTCAAAAGTCTATGTTCAAGATCGGCATATGGATTAATATTTTGCGATGCGCCTATCGTCTGTCGCCTCTCGAGTGGCATCCGGGAAATATTTGTGATCAACCATGGGTTGCCGGTAAAATTATTGGGAACATATAGTGGGAAACTATAGCCAATGTGATAAATTTAACGTTTAAAATGAAAAATTCTAATCTATCCGATCGTGTATTAAAATATGTTTTAAATTGCTCGAATGATGAATTTCAAAGCCTGACCGTTTCAAAATTAGCAGAAATATTCAAAGTGAATCGGTGCTATCTTTCGAGAAGATTCAAGAATGATAAAGAATTTACCATATGTGAGTTCCTGGTCAGGGAGAAGTTATTTCGTTCCGTTGGGATACTCAAAGAGGATACCCAGTTGACTATCAAGGAAATATCGGAAAAAATGGGATTTGCCAATTCCAACTACTTTATCCGGATATTCAAGCGGCATTTCGGAACAACCCCGGGGAGGTACAGGGAGTTTATTAATCTTAAGTTGTCCGGAACAGCCATCTGAAAAGAAAAATGGTACTTGATTTTAACTGGAAATTAGGGTATTATATATGTTAGTGAAGCAATCTCATTGGAAATCATAAAGAGGTCTTAACATGATCGAAAAAGACATATTGGATTATGTCGGCAACACCCCGATGGTACGAATTCGGATGGAAGAGTTCGGCAATATTAATCTGTATGCAAAACTGGAATTTTATAATCCTACAGGCAGCGTCAAGGACCGGGCCGCATACTACATTATAAACAAGCTCTTTAATTTGAAAGAAATAAATAAAGATACCACTTTGATTGAATCCAGCTCCGGGAATTTTGGAATTGCCCTGTCTGCATACTGTCGGAAATACGGGTTGAAGTTCATTTGCGTGGTGGACCCCCATATTAACCGGATCAATGAGATGTTGATCCGTTGCAGCGGCGCCCAGGTTATAAAAGTTACGGAACCCGATGAAAATGGGGGCTATTTGTTAACTCGTATCCGGAAAGTAAAGGCCCTCCAAAAAGAGATTGAGAATTCCTATTGGGTCAACCAGTACGGCAACCCCTATAATGCTGAAGCCTATTCCGAAACACTGGCCGAAGAGATACTAGAAAAAATGGACCACCTGGATTATATTTTCCTGGGCATCAGTTCCGGCGGCACCATTACCGGTGTTTCAGGTAAAATAAAGCAGAAATTCCCCGATGCCAAGGTTATTGCCGTTGACATTGTCGGTTCGGTTATTTTCGGACATCCTCCAAAAAAACGTTTTATTCCCGGGATTGGTTCCAGTATGGTCCCAGATATACTTAAAAGCGCCAAAATCGATGATGTGATCATGATGGATGAAGTGACCACCATTCGGATGTGCCATGAATTGGTTAACAGATACAACATATTTGCCGGCGGTTCTTCAGGGTCTGCTTACGGTGCGATTAAAAAGTATTTTACAGAAAAGGTCCCTGGAAAAGAGATCAACGTCGTCACCATTTTTCCAGATCGGGGTGAGCGGTATGGAGATACCATTTATAATGAAGAGTGGTGCGCCGATTTTATTAAGAACCATTCAGAGCTGAAAAATTTATAGAATTGAAATATCCACGAAGGACGAGAAACCAAAAACGAATAATAATAAAGAGAAGAGGAGTATCAAATGATTTATTTGAATGAAAATGACATCACTCAGATTGGTATCGATTGGGAGACATTGGTCGATATCATCGAAAGGGCGGTCAGGTGCCTGGGCGCAGGTGATTTTGCCCAGCCCATAAAACCCTATTTAAGGTACCGGGATTTGAAGAATCGGATTATCGCTATGCCAGCCTTTGTCGGCGGTCAATTTAATATGGCGGGGATCAAGTGGATTGCCAGTTTTCCCGACAATATTAAAAACGGGATACCCAGGGCCCACAGCGTGGTCATATTGAACAAGGCAGAGACCGGTGAGCCGGTTGGTATTATCAATACGGCCCTCTTAAGTATCCTTCGAACTGCTTCCGTTACCGGGCTGATGATCCGGTATTTCGATAAGGTACGGCCATTGAAAGATATTCATCTGGGGATTATCGGTTGGGGCCCCATCGGCCAATATCATCTCAAAATGTGTGCTGCCCTGTTTGGGGACAGGCTTTCAAAGATTGCTTTATACGACCTGAGAGAAATCGATAAATCCGGCATCGATTTTGCCGATAAGAATAAAATCAGCGTGGCAAAAAGTTGGGAAGAGGCCTACAGCGATGCGGATGTTTTTATTACTTGCACCGTATCCAATGCATCGTATATCGATAAGCCACCTAAAAAGAGTTCACTCCAATTAAATGTATCACTCCGGGATTACAAAACAGATATATTCGATTACGTGAAGAATAGTATTATTGTTGATGATTGGGAAGAAGTATGCCGTGAAAAGACGGATATCGAAATGCTGCATAAAGAAAAAGGGTTGCAGGCCAAAGATACCAGGTCCATCATTGACGTGGTGGTAAATCACTGTATGAAGGATTATAGCGAAAGTGCTCCTGTTATGTTTAATCCCATGGGGATGGCTCTTTTTGACATAGCCGTGGGGGCCTATTACCTGGAGGAAGCAAAAAAAAGAAATATCGGGCATTACCTCCAATAATAGGAAAACATTACCCTGTTCGGAGTTTTCAGCACAGTGGAATCTTTCTAGCTTTTTGCATAAGGTAACAATTATATCGTACCGGTTCAAATCATCAACTTAGGGGAAGTCCGGGAGGAATGGAAAGGGCACATATTTGACTATTTACAAGCATTTTTAATTGTGTTATGTAATTATAGTCGTTTAGAATATAGTGCGGACTGGATAAAAAACTCTGCCTGCACCGAGCCAGAAGTATGCTTTAAAACAGTTTGACGATATAAGGTATTGTAGGAAATTGAGAAAAAAGTTTTCGGGCGTTATTCGATTTTTGCCAGGCATAATAATATATTATTAATTTTCTATCTCTTTTTCTTTTTCAGGTTAGTGGAATACGCTCATATACAATATGCTAGGTGAGGTGACATGTGACATGCATGAGGGATATGACGCATTTGGATAAGTGCGAACCTCCCAATAAAGAAGAGATTGATGATATATTGGGCCTGACGCCAGTCCAGGAAGGGCTGCTTTTTCATTACCTGGAAGACCCCGCGGGTGGTTACTATTCCGGGCAGTTAATACTGGACCTATCGGGAGAGATAGAAAAGCGGTGTTTTGAGCAAGCCTGGGAGCAAGTCATTCTTCAAAATGAAATGCTGCGGGCTGTATTCCGGTGGGAAAAAGTAAAACAGCCGGTACAGTTGATTCTTAAAAATCCCCCGGTTTCTATCCGTCATTATGAGCTATCCGGTGAAAACGATGATGAAAATAAAAGGTTGCTAGAAGAAATACAATCCAGGGATAGGCAAGAAGGCTTTGATTTGCATGATGTGCCTTTCCGGGTAACCTTGTGCAAAACCGGGAGAGATCATTACCGGATGATGGTCAGCAGCCATCATATCTTATACGACGGCTGGAGCAGTGGGCTTATTTTGGAAGAGTTTTTTACCGCTTATGGAAGTATATCCCACGGCCATCCATTGGAAAGACCAATTAAAGTCAGGTTGAAAGATTACATAAAATGGTTCCGTGAACGAAAAACGGCTGAAGGCAGTGAGGCAGATTATTGGAAAGATTATTTAGAAGGTCTTGATACTCGGGCAGGATTAGCGATAAAAAGTGATATACCCGGTGAAGCTGGTACTTATCCCATTAAGTTTCCTCAGGATGAAGTCGATGCCATTGCTTTTTTTTTACAAAATCACAAAGTTTCCCTGGCGGTATTGTTTTACACCGTTTGGGGAATCCTGCTCCAGGCGTATACCGGCAGCAATGATGTGTTAATGGGTACTACTGTTTCCGGCCGGTCTGTACCGCTCAAAGGAATCGAGCATACGGTGGGTATGCTTATAAATACGCTGCCGTTGAGGATTCGGACCGCGAGCAACGATAACTGCGACGGGAGCTGTGAAAGCCGTCTTGATTTGCTGCTTGGGACTGCTGAGGCGCTGCAAAACCGGAGACCGTATGAAAACACCACTCTATCGATGATAAAAGAATATGCCGGTTGGCGTGAAAGGAATGCGGGGGGGGCGCTTTTCGATACGATTGTAGTGGTGGAAAATTATCCCCTTTTGCTAGACCCTTTCCTGGTACAGGAAAGTAGCGGCTTGTCCATAACTTCTTTTTCCGTATATGAACGGACTCATTATGATTTAGCCGTTACTGTCAAGACCTTCGAGGACATCGAGGTGGATTTTGTTTACAGCGAGTGTTTTGCTGAGAAGGATATTGTACGGTTAGCCGGACATTTCAGGAAAGTCGTGCGGGAGATTATCACCGCCCCCAGCGCGCCGCTGGAAACCATCGATATGTTATCCGAGGAGGAGAAGCGGCAGATTATTTATGAATTTAACAATACCGCGGCGGTCTACCCCAATGACAAAACCATTCATGAGTTATTTGCAGGCCATGTGGAAAAAACGCCGGATCGGATTGCGATAATTGGCCACGGACGAACACAGACGGACGCGGACAATAATCTAAATGTAGGGGCAGGTTCTCAAACCTGCCCTATCACTCTGTCCTATTATGAATTAAATGAACAATCCAACCGATTGGCCGGATTGTTAATCAACAAAGGCGTCCTGGTGGACAGTATTGTGGGTATAATGATGGAGCGTTCCCTTGAGATGATCATAGGCATTTTTGGGATTTTGAAAGCTGGGGCCGCTTATTTGCCTATTGATCCGTCGTACCCGGAAGACCGCATCGATTATATGTTAAAGGACAGTGGAGCAAAGATTGTCGTTAATGAAAAGTTTTTTAGGGGGTCAAGGGGGGCGATTTTACAAAAAAGCCCCCATTGCGATGTTAATCTCGCTTATATCATCTACACTTCCGGTTCCACGGGGCGGCCCAAGGGAGTGATGGTAGAACATTGTTCCCTGGTTAACCGGATTATTTGGATGCAGAAGAATTATCCTCTTGGTTCGGACGATGTGGTTTTGCAGAAGACGCCCATTACTTTCGATGTATCGGTTTGGGAATTGTTCTGGTGGGGTATTGCGGGGGCGTCGCTTTGTTTATTGGGAGCAGGGGGAGAGAAGGACCCGGCGGTTATTGCGACCGCGGTTGAGCGGCATGCAGTTAGTGTGATGCATTTTGTGCCTTCGATGCTGCATCTGATGTTGGAATATATTGAGAGCGAAAGAATAGCGGGGCGGTTAAAAACGCTCAGGCAGGTATTTTCCAGTGGGGAGGTTTTGTCACCCGCAAGGGCGGCGTGGTTTACCCGGCTTTTGTATGACAGCAATAAAACGCAGTTAACTAATCTTTATGGGCCTACGGAGGCCACTGTGGATGTGAGTTGGTATAATTGTTTCGGTCCCGATCATATGTATAGGAATACAATCCCTATCGGCAGGCCCATCGATAATATAAAATTGGTTATCCTGGATCGGTATTGCCGGTTGGTTCCGGTGGGTGCGCCCGGGGAGTTGTGTATTGCCGGGGTAGGGGTGGCCCGCGGCTATTTAAACAACCCCGAATTAACAGCAGAAAGATTTAATAGGTCCTATAGGACCTATAAGACCTATATTAATTACAAAACCGGCGACCTGGCGCGGTGGCTTTCTGACGGTAACATCGAGTACCTGGGTCGGATCGATCGCCAGGTAAAAATAAGGGGTTTTCGCATCGAGCTGGGGGAAATAGAGAACCGGTTATTGCAGTATGAATCTCTAAAAGAAGCCATCGTATCGGTAAATGAAGATGCTGATGGCGACAAATATTTATGCGCTTATATCGTAAGCGATAAAAGGTCTCCTGTAGATGCGGTTCAATTAAAGGAGTATCTGTTCCAATCGCTGCCCGGTTACATGATCCCTGCGCGGTTTGTGTACCTTGAGAAGATACCGGTAACTCCCGCGGGGAAGGTTGATAGAAGAGCTCTGCCCGGGCCCGGAACGGTCCGGCCCGCGTCGGACATCATTTATACAGCGCCGGAGAGCGACATCGAAAAGAAAGTCGTTGGATTGTGGAAGGAGGTGCTCAACCTGGGTCGAGTGGGAGTTAACGATAATTTTTTCGACCTGGGGGGGCATTCGCTGCATATAGTCCGGCTTACCGGGAGGTTAAAAGAACTATTTGAAAAAGAAATCCCGGTCACTACCATGTTCCGGTATCCCACCATCCGTTCGTTGGTTCGTCACCTAAACGGGGAGATAAAAGAAGCGCCGACATCAATACTGCGTGAACGAAAACAAGACGGAAATGAAATCGCTGTTATCGGGATGGCCGTCCGGTTTCCCGGGGCCGTGAGCATCGAAGAATTCTGGAACAATTTAATAAAGGGAGTTGAGTCCATTACCTTTTTTACCGATGAGCAGTTGCGGGAAGCGGGGATTCCTGGCCATTTAATTGTGAATCCCCATTATGTCAAAGCCAAGGGCGTCCTGGAAAACAGTTTTAATTTTGATGCTCAATTTTTCGAATATTCTTCCCGTGAAGCCCGGTTGATGGACCCACAATTGCGTGTATTGCATGAGTGTGCCTGGGAGGCGTTGGAAAACGCCGGGTATGATTCCACTACTTATACAGGTAATATCGGCGTTTATATTGGAGCGCTGCCCAACGCTTCCTGGTTGGAACAGGTATCCGGCCAAATTCGTGATTATTCCGATTGGCTGGCGATAGGAAGTTTGACCGACCGGGATTTTTTCAGCACCCGTTTGGCCTACAAATTCAATTTAAGGGGGCCTGCCGTTTCTGTGCAAACCGCATGTTCTTCCTCCCTGGTGGCAATAGCCAATGCATGTCGTGATCTTGAAAGCGGGGATTGCGATATTGCCCTGGCCGGGGGAGTATCTATTTCCCATGAGGATGAAAATGGGTATCTTTACCAGGAAGGCATGGTGCGTTCCGCTGACGGTCGCTGCCGGGCGTTCGATGCCAGGGCTGACGGCACTGTCGGCGGGAACGGGGCCGGTATCGTCGTATTAAAACCCCTGGCCGCGGCCCTGGTAGATGGCGACTTCATCCATGCCGTAGTCAAAGGGGCAGCCGTAAACAATGACGGTTCCCGGAAAGTAGGTTATACCGCCCCCAGTATTGAAGGCCAGGCCGCCGTGGTCCGGGCCGCCCTCCGGAAGGCCGGGGTGGAACCGGAAACCATTACTTTTGTCGAAGCCCACGGGACCGGCACCAGGCTGGGCGACCCCGTTGAAATCGAAGCGTTGAAACTTGCTTTTAACACCCATAAGAAACAGTTCTGCGCCGTCGGTTCGGTGAAAACCAATATCGGTCACCTGGACGCTGCCGCAGGCGTCGCGGGGTTTATCAAAACCGTACTGGCGCTGGAGCGCCGATTGCTTCCCCCCAGCCTTCATTTCCAGCAGCCCAATCCAGCTATTGATTTTGACAACACTCCCTTTTATGTCAATACCCGGTTGAGTACGTGGCAACGTAACGATTTTCCCCTGCGGGCCGGGGTTAGTTCTTTCGGTATCGGCGGGACCAATGTCCATGTTGTACTGGAAGAATTCACCAGGGAAGATGCATCCTCTGGTGACCTTCCTGGTCGGGAAGTAGTGGCAAAACAATTGTTGGTTCTTTCTGCCCGGACGGCGGCGGCATTGGACGGGGCAACGCGAAACCTGGCCGAATATTTAAGGGAAAATAACCATGCGAACATCCGGGATGTTGCCTATACCTTACAGGTGGGCAGACGTGCCTTCGAACACCGGCGCACCGCTGTCGTATCCGGCATCGATGACGCCGTCGAAATATTACCCACTTCCGGGATAAACGATGTTTTACGTTTGCAGACCTTTTTTACAGCAGAAAATGATCGACCCGTGGTGTTTATGTTTCCGGGCCAGGGTTCTCAATACGTGAATATGGGCCTGGGTATCTATCAAAGGGAGCCCCTATTCCGCCAAGAAATGGACCGTTGTTTTGAAATTTTAAAACCCTTGATGGGGAATGATGTCAAAGAGGTCCTTTATCCTTTTTTAGATGGTAATAGGTCCAATAGGTCCTATCGGACCAATATTATCGATCAAACTGAAATCACCCAGCCCGTGATTTTTATCACTGAATATGCCCTGGCAAAATTGTTGATGTCATGGGGAATCAAGCCTAATGTTATGATAGGGCACAGCATCGGGGAATATACCGCCGCCTGCCTTGCCGGGGTGTTTTCCCTGGAAGATGCGCTGCAGTTAGTAGTGACGAGGGGAAAACTCATGCAGCAAACGCCTTCGGGCGCCATGCTAGCTGTTTCGCTCCCCGAAGAAAGAGTGAACCCCTTTTTGGATGAGTGCATTTCAATGGCAGCCGTCAATGGGCTTTATGCTTGTGTAGTGGCCGGTCCGGTGGAGCATATCGAGCGATTAGCCGTTAACCTGGGGGAGGCTGGTATTGAGACCCGGATGCTTCAGACTACCCATGCCTATCATTCCGCTATGATGGACCCTATCCTGGAAAAGTTCCAATCTGTTCTTCGCAGCGTAAAATTAAATCCCCCCCGGATTCCTTATATTGCCAATGTAAGCGGCGCATGGATTACTCCCCAACAAGCCGTTGATATTGCTTATTGGGCTAACCACTTGAGAAAAACCGTGCGTTTTGCCGATGGTTTGACGGAAATATTAAAAGAAGAACGCGCTTTGTTGATGGAAGTGGGGCCGGGTCGAACGTTAAGCGCCTTTGTCGCCCGTCATCCGCATAAGAAAAAGAGCCAGGAAGTGATAAACCTTTTAAGGCATCCGAAGGAGAATGTATCCGATCATGAATTCCTCCTGGAGCGTATCGGTCGAATGTGGGGCAGCGGCCTGGAAATCGATTGGATGCGATTCAATTCCCTCAAAGGGGGGCGCCGCATTCCCTTACCTACTTATCCATTTAACAGCCTTCCTTACCGACCCACGAAAGACAAATCTCCATCGGAAGAAAAAAAGAAAGATATGGCCGATTGGTTCTATGTTCCTGTCTGGAGACAGGCCCTTCACAAGCATCTTTATCAACTGGAAACCGGCGTAAAGAATAGATTCACCTGGTTGGTGTTTATGGATGATACCGGTTTCGGCTCCCGGTTGGCGGACCGACTGGAAAAAGAAGAGCAGAGAGTTATCCGGGTGGAAAAAGGCAAGGGTTTTCGTTGTAAAAGTAATGGTGTTTATACCATTGATCCCCTTGTGGGCGCTGATTATGAGAAAGTTTTGGAGATACTGGCGGGGATTGAAAAAGAGAGCATCATTAGGATTCTGCATTTATGGGGAATCACCCAGGCTCAATGCGACATTAAAGAAATATTTCGATCCGTTGAGGCCGATCTGGACTATGGATTTTACAGTCTTATTTACCTGGCCCAGGCAATCGGAACCATAGGTCTTTCCCATCCGCTCCATATCAATATAATCACCAACGACATGCAGCCTGTAGTAGGCGATGAAATCTTGTGTCCTGGGAAAGCGGCAGTCCTGGGGCCTGTAAAAATTATTCCCCTTGAGTATCCGAATATACGGTGCAGCAGCATTGATATCCGTCTCCCGGCGTCCCACAGCATCGAAGAAGATAGATTAATCGAAAATATAGTGGAAGAAATTTTTTCCGAAGGTGGTCCCCCTGTCGTGGCGGCGTTTCGGGGAGGAAAGCTGTGGGAACAGGCAATGGAACCCCTGCTTTTTGAAAAGAGTGAAGGAACACACCCACGGCTGCGAGAGAAGGGAGTTTATCTTATCACCGGGGGATTGGGCGGCATTGGCTACACCCTTGCGGAACACCTGGCCGCTAACGTGAAGGCACGTTTGATCCTGGTGGGGCGATCCGAATTAACACCTGGTGGACCAGGGCAAGAAAAGATTAAACACCTGGAAACCTTGGGGGCCGAAATCCTGGCTTTTAGCTGCGACGTATCCGATGTAGAAGGAATGAAGCGTGTCATAAATGATGCAGTCCGGCGTTTCGGGCCTATCGACGGCATCCTCCATGCCGCCGGCGTCGCTGATTACGCAGGCGTCATCCAGCGGCGAACCAGGGCCATGAGTGAATCCATCCTAAATTCTAAGATCAAAGGTGCACTGGTGCTGGATATCCTCCTGGAAGGGGCGTCGTCCTGCTTTATGGTTTTCTTTTCTAGCATCGGCAGCGTCGCCTGGGGCCAGAAGTTCGGCCAGGTGGCTTACGCCGCCGCCAATGAATTCCTGGATGTTTACGCGTTTCACCGGGCAGCCCGCACCGGTTGGTTCTCCGTATCCGTCAATTGGTCCGATTGGCAGGAAGTCGGCATGGCAGTGACCGCTGCTTCGCATTGGGCCAGGACCTTACACCTGGAAGGAGACCCCCGGTCCCTACTTAAAGATGCACTATTACCCGCCGAAGGTGTGGAAGCCTTTCGGCGTATCCTGGAGCATCGTTTCACCAGGGTGGTTGTATCTCCTGGGGATTTAACCGAAAAAATCGAAAACAGCGCCGCTGCTTTTCAAGAAGTTTTAGAGCAAAAAGTGAAATCCCATACCCAGCCCCCCATGGGCGATGTCCAGCAAGTCATTAACACTGTATGGCAGGAGTTCCTGGGCAGAGAATCCGTGGGATGCGACGATAATTTTTTCGATCTTGGGGCCTCGTCCCTGGATATCATCCAGGTCAACAACCGGTTGAAAGCGGCGCTCCATAGAGAAATCCCGCTGGTTGCGCTTTATACATACCCTACCATTCGTTTATTGTCGAATCACCTGGGGTACTTTTCCCCGGATTCTTCCACTTCCCAGTACGAAGGCGAGATATCCCGGGAGGAAAAACGAAAAGAGCAGGCGCAAGGAATTGAACATTCCAGGCGAAAGCTCAATCAAACCATAAAAAAACTGAGGGGCGGCGACCATGGCTAAAAAAAATAAAAAGAATCCATTGACCGGGTTGGAGATTGCAATCATTGGGATGTCCGGGAGGTTTCCCGGCGCGTCCAATATCGATGAGTTCTGGAAGAATCTAAAAAATGGCAAAGAAACCATCTCTTTTTTTTCAGATAGAGAATTGGAAGAGTCCGGTGTGGACCCCCTTTTAATAAAACGCCCCAATTATGTAAAAGCCAAAGGTATTATCGATGATATCGAGTATTTCGATGCCGGTTTTTTTGATTACACTCCCCGGGAAGCGCGCATTATGGACCCGCAGATTCGTCTAATGCATGAATGCGCCTGGGAAGCACTGGAAAACGCCGGTTATGATCCTCATATGTACAAAGGTCTGATAGGGATTTATGCTGGCGCGTCATTTAATGCAAATTGGCTTTCTTATTTCGTCAGCGAAAACGACTCCACATCTCGTATGACGGCAGGGAGTTTGTGCAATAAAGATGCCCTGTGTTCGCTTATTTCCTATAAATTAAATCTAAAAGGTCCCAGCTTGACCCTTTACAGCGCTTGTTCCACTTCATTGGTGGCTATTCACCATGCATGCCGGTCATTATTGACCGGTGAATGCTACATGGCCCTGGCAGGAGGGGCAGCCATATCATTGCCTAAAAAAAGCGGGTATTTGTACGAACCCAACATGATATTTTCCCCGGATGGTCACTGCCGCGTCTTCGATGCTGGCGCCCGGGGAACCGTTTTTGGGGACGGAGCCGCGGCGGTATTATTGAAAAGGTTGGAAGATGCTATTGATGATGGAGATTACATATATGCAATGGTCAAAGCGTCGGTAGTCAATAATGACGGTTTCCGGAAAGCAGGGTATGCTGCTCCCAGCGTCGAGGGGCAGGAAGAAGTGGCCCGTGCGGCGCTCTTTATGGCGGAAGTAGCCCCGGAAAGTATTTCCTATATCGAAACCCATGGCGCCGGCTCCCGGGTCGGCGATTCTGTTGAAATGGAAGCCCTGGGGCGAGTATTTAATACGGGGAAAAAAAAGTACTGCGCCGTTGGTTCTGTTAAAACCAATGTGGGGCACCTGGATGTGGCCGCTGGCATGGCCGCGTTTATCAAGACCGCCATGGCACTAAACCACCGTTTGATTCCGCCGACACTGCATTTTAAAACTCCGAACCCGGAAATCGATTTCGAAAACAGTGCATTCTATGTTAATACTACCCCGAGACTTTGGGAAAATGGTCCAAGCCCTTTGCGCGCCGGGATTAGCGGTTCCGGTATCGGGGGTTCCAATGTTTTCCTGGTCCTGGAAGAAGCCCCTATTTCCGTATCGTCAGTCATGTCCCGCAGCGCCCATTTGTTAGTGTTATCCGCTCGAAGTGATTTCGCCCTGGATCGGGCTACCTTTAATCTTTACAATTATTTGAAAAGAAATCCCGGGCTTAACCTGGCCGATGCCGCTTATACACTGCAGGTAGGGAGGCACGCCTTTGTTAAACGGAGGGCGCTGGTTTGCCGCGATAACAGGGATGCCGTCGATATATTGGAAAGACGAGATAACAGCAGTCTGTTTAACAGTGATCATATCGACCGCTCCTTGATTTTCATGTTTCCAGGCCAGGGGACAGAGTATGACCATATGGCCTGGGAACTGTACAGGGATGAACCCGTGTTCAAAAAGTATGTGGACCAATGCGTCGAGATAATAAAATCCGTTTCCGGGTATAATCTTATTGATGTTCTCTACCCCCGGAGTTCGGACACTTCCTCCCTCGATCAGTTCCACGCGGCGCCATTAGCGCTTTTTACCGTCGAATATGCCCTGGCTCGCTTATGGATGGATTGGGGATGCCGGCCGCGGGGGATGATCGGATATGGTATCGGTGAATATGTAGCTGCAACCATTTCCGGGGTATTCACATTGGAAGAAGCTCTTCGTTCGCTGTGGGCTTGCTGCTTGTTGATGCAAAAAATACCTGAAGGCAGTATGGTGGCTGTGGTACTGGGCGAGAATGCCCTCCGGCCTTTCTTGGGACGAAACCTCTGGCTGGCCGCTATTAATAAACCCACGTTATGCGTGGTGTCCGGGACCACCACCGCCGTTCGCCACCTGGCAAAAGAATTGGAAGTCAAACGCATCCCCTGTATCCCATTGAAAAGTAGATGGGCTTTTCACTCCGGGATGTTGGATGATATCCTGGAACCCTTTGCGCGTGTATTGGAGCAGGTCCCTTTGAAATCTCCCCAGGTTCCCTTTCTCTCTTGTGTCACCGGGGAGTGGATTACTCGTAAGGAAGCCGTGGATCCTTCGTATTGGGTCAAACAAATGCGCCAGCCGATTCATTTTTCCAGGGGGCTCCAGGAATTGTTAAAGGAACCCAATCGCATTTTATTGGAAGTAGGACCTGGGGATAGTTTAGTTCGACTGGCAAAAGAGCACGTCCAGTATGAGGAGCATCGGAATCCCGGCCGGATATTGTCCAGTCTTCGCAGGGGCGATGAGGTGGAATCGGATCAGGCGTTTTTATTGAAAGTATTGGGGCAGTTGTGGGTTTCTGGTGTTATGCCGACCTGGGAGAGTTTTTACCGCCGCGAGAATCGTCATCGTATCCCGCTGCCTACCTATCCGTTTGAAAGAGATCGTTACTGGATCGGAGAAGAAAAAACACAGCGGAAAGAACTCACCCTCCAGGAAATTACCGGGGAATCCTCCGAATCATATCATCCGCGGCCGGTATTGTCGGCGAAATATGCGCCTCCTACCGGGAAAATCGAAAAATTCATCGCTGCTGTCTGGGAAGAGGTTATTGGTATTCACCCCATCGGCATTTATGATAATTTCATCGAATTAGGGGGAAATTCGCTTAGTGCGACTATCGTAACATCCCGGATTCATCGGGAACTGGATGTAAATGTGTCTATAAAAGAGATGCTGGATCATCCTACCATCCACCAATTGGCACGATATGTGGATGGCTCGGGAAAGGAACTCCACACTGTCATCGACCCGGTAGAAAAGCGCTGGAACTATCTGTTGTCCTCTGCTCAAAAGCGTTTGTATTTTTTATGGCAGATGGATAAACAGTCCACTGCTTATAATATGCCCGTGGTAAGGGTCGTGGAAGGCGAAATAAACCGGGAAAAATGTGAAGCCGCCTTCAAAAAATTAATCCAGCGCCATGAGAGTATCAGGACTTCCTTTCACATCATTGGAGATTTCCCTGTGCAGGTGGTAAATAATGCTGTGTCGTTTGAAATCCAATATTGCGATGAAGAAAATGGAGTGCAATTTACAGAGCACATCAAACACGGTGCACGGGGAGTCGCATATATAAAAGATTTTGTCCAGCCATTTGACCTAGCTCAAGCCCCGCTGCTGCGGGTGAGGTTGGTGAAATTAGCCCAACAGCGGCACCTGCTTCTTTTCGACATGCATCATATCATTTCTGACGGCGCCTCCATGAATATATTTATTAAAGATTATCTTGCTTTTTATGAAGGGAGAGAATTAGCCTTGCTGCATATCCAGTACAAAGATTTTGCCTATTGGCAGTTACGGCAGCGGGGAAGCGCTGACCTGGAAAAACAAGAAGCATATTGGAAAACGGAGTTTGAGGGGGATATCCCGGTATTGAACCTCCCGGAGGATTATGCAAGGAATCACTATACAATCGGAAATGTTGAAGGCAGCCATATCAACTTTGAGATCGATCGGCAGGAAATCCAGGCCATCAATAAGCTTGCTGTGGCAGAGGGCGCCACTTTATTTATAGTAGTATTTTCTATACTGAATGTGCTGCTGACAAAGTTGAGCGGCCAGGAGGACATCGTGGTGGGATCGCCCATTGCCGGCCGCAGGCATTCGGATATTCAACAGGTTATCGGGATATTTATCAATACGCTGGCCCTGCGAAGTTTCCCCGCGGCAGGAAAAACCTTTATAGATTTTCTCGGCGAATCCAGGGAAAGGGTATTACAGGCTTTTGAAAACCAGGACTATCAATTTGAAGACCTGGTAGAGAAAGCCGGTGTTACCCATGATCGGAGCCGGAACCCCTTCTTCGATGTGATGTTTGTCCTGCAGAACACTGGCGTACCGGAAGTCGAAATACCCGGACTGAAATTGAAACCCTTTCATTTTAAAAGCTGGACCTCGAAATTCGATATCACATGGAGCGCGGTCGAAGCGGACGGGCTGCTGAATTTCCGTGTGCTATACCGCACCGGGCTTTTCAAGGAAGAAAGTATCCGCCGTTTCATAAAATATTTTAAGAAGATCGTGACCGTTGTCATCCGGCGACCGGAATTGAAAATTTCCGAGGTAGAGATAATAACGGAAGAAGAGAAAAAACAGGTCTTACTACAATTTAACCGAAGTGACGCGGATTATCCCCGGGAAAAGCTTCTTCATCAATTATTCGAGGAGCAGGTGAACAGGACCCCGGATCATATCGCGGTGGTTGGTTCAACTGTAGAGACCGGTTCAGCCGTAGAGACGCTGTGCGCAGCGTCTCTACAAATTACTTACCGCCGCTTGAATGAACAATCCGATCCATTGGCAATGATATTGTTGGAAAAAGGAGTCCTGCCGGACAATATTGTTGCTATAAAGATAGAACGTTCTATTGAAATGATTACTGGAATCCTGGGTATATTGAAATCCGGCGGCGCTTATTTGCCTATCGACCCGGATTTCCCGCAAGAACGCATCGATTATATGTTGAGAGATAGTAATGCCAGGATTTTATTAGAAATGGAGGAACGTCAAAAGAAAACAATTGTTAATTGTAAATTATTAATCGGGCGCCCGCGCCGCGAGCTTCATCATTCATCATTCATCGTTCATCGTTCAAATTATCTTTCTTATGTTATTTACACTTCCGGCACCACGGGAAAACCCAAAGGCGTCCTGGTGGAACACCGCAGCGCCGTTAATGTCGTCTCCTGGTTTGGGAGAAAATACCTGTTAAGAAGCGGTATTCATATTTTACAAATGTCTGATTATAGCTTTGATGCCAGTGTTAACCAGATTTTCGGTGCGCTGCTCTACGGCGCGGCGCTTCATGTAATAGATAAGCAGTTAATAAGCGATATCAATTTGTTGAGGGATTATATCAATTCCCGCCGGGTACATGTTATCAACTTTGTTCCCATGTTTTTAACCCAATTGCTTTGTCATAGACCGAAACTGGATAGCTTGCATGTCGTTATATCCGGGGCCGAGGCCCTGAACGATATAACCAAAGAAAGAATCCTTGATAAAGGGTATGAACTATTCAATCAATATGGTCCTACAGAGACTACTATTGATGCCCTGTCATGCAGGTGTTCCAGGCGTAAAGTAAAACTGGGGGCGCCCATTGCCAATACGCGGTGCTATGTCCTGGATAATAATACGAACCTGGCGCCCGTCGGAGTAGCAGGCGAATTGTATATCGCAGGTGAAGGTGTGAGCCGGGGTTATTTAAACAATCCATTGCTGACAGCGCAAAAATTTGTTCACCTGCCTTTCCTGGAGGGAGAAAGACTATACCGCAGCGGCGACCTGGTGCGCTGGCTGGCCGGCGGCGAAATCGAATTCCTGGGACGCATCGATGAACAAGTAAAAATCAAGGGTTTCCGCATCGAATTGGGAGAGATTCGCAGTCAATTGTTGACTAGCGATTCGATTAAAGAAGCGGTGGTGGTAGAGGGTAAAACATTGAGCGCCGGCCCCTATGGTGAGGAAAGCGGTGAAAATTATCTCTGCGCTTACTATGTTTCAGACAAGGCGGTGAACCCAGTGGAGTTGAAAAATCACCTTTCTCAACGGCTGCCTGCCTACATGCTGCCTGCTTATTTTGTCCAGGTGGATAAAATCCCCCTTACCACGGTTGGGAAATTGGACCGGAAAGCGCTCCCGGAACCGGAAGAAAGGTTCGATGTTCACTATATCCCCCCCGAAGGGGAAATTGAAGAAAAACTGGTAGAGATCTGGTCGGATATCCTGGGAAAAAAGAAAGAAGTTATCGGCAGGGGAAGTAATTTCTTTGATTTGGGAGGTCATTCCTTGAAAGCGACCCTGCTGGTATCCAGGATACACAAAATCTTTGCCGTCAAACTACCGCTCCAGCAGATATTTACAACGCCGGTTGTAAAGGAACTGGCCCGCTCTATCCAGGCCGCTTCCGAGGAAGAATTCAGGGCCGTGGAACCTGCTGAGAAAAAGAGTTACTATATTTTATCCTCTGCCCAGAAGAGATTGTATGTGCTGCATAAAATGGATGAAACAAGCACTGCTTATAACATGCTGGCGGTAACGGTATTAGAGGGGATACTGGACCTGGAAAAATTGGAAGGAGTTTTCATAAAATTGATCCAACGACATGAAAGTTTAAGAACATCTTTTCAATTGGTTGAAGGTACACCCGTCCAGAAAATCCATGAAGAGGTGGATTTTAAAATCAGTTACCGGGATTCCACGTCTGTGAGCAACCTGGACCCGGTCGATTCATTTTTGGATGTTGAAAAGATGATCCGGCATTTTGTCCGACCTTTCGATCTGTCACAAGCTCCCCTGCTGAGGGTGGAGTTGATAAAGAAAGAGGAAACGCGGTACATGCTGATGGTGGATATGCACCATATCATTTCTGACGGCGTTTCCGTGGAACGGTTTGTCATTGATTTTATGGCCCTTTATGGGGAGCGTGAATTGCCTGCTTTAAAGCTCCAGTATAAAGATTATGCCCAGTGGCAGGAGGTAATGCGGCCCCAACAGGCGGAGAATCTCAAAAGAGAGGAAGAGTACTGGAAAAAGCAATTTATCGGCGAAATTCCCCTTTTGCATTTGCCCTTTGATTATCCCAGGCCGAGAATTTTTAGTTTCGCAGGTGGGCAGAAGCATTTCCGGATCAGCAGGGAGCAGACCCAGGCATTACAGAAACTAGCCCTGGGAGAAGGGGCCACTATATATATGGTGCTGTCGGCAGTGTGTTTTATATTTTTGTCCAGGCTCAGCGGCCAGGAAGATATCGTTTTGGGAACCCCTACGGCCGGACGCAGACATGCAGACCTCCAAAACATTATCGGCATGTTTGTCAATACCCTGGCGATCCGCTGTTATCCCCGCGGCGGTATGACGGTGAAAGATTTTATAAAGGAAGTCCGGCAGCGAGCTTTGGAGGCCTTCGAGAACCAGGATTATCATTTTGAGGACCTGGTGGATCAGTTGTCTATTACCAGGGATGTGGGCCGCAACCCCCTGTTTGATGTCATGTTTTCCTTGCAAAACCTGCAAATCCCGGAGATCGAATTGCCCCAGTTGAAAATGATCCCCTATCCCTTTGAAAGGGGCGCTTCTTTGTTCGATTTGAGTATCGTAGCAAAGGAAAAGGAGGGGCAAATCCAGTTTATTTTCGAATACAATAGTCGGCTATTTAAACAGGAAACGGTTCAACGTTTCCCTGGTTATTTTAAACAACTCCTGGCCGCGTTGCCTTATCATATGGAGAAAAAGATTAAACAATTGGATTTGCTGCCCCCTGAGGAAAAAGAACAGGTATTATTCCTGTTCAATGATACTCATTTCCCATATCCACGGAGCATGTGTATCCATGGGGTGTTGGAACAGCAAACAGAGGAAATTCCCCATCACATTGTCCTTATTGGCAGGCCGGAAAGGGCCGGGAGACGTCTGATTCATATTTCTTATAAAGAATTAAATGAGAGGGCCAATCAAGTCGCCGATATGCTCCTTGTCCGCGGCGTAGAGGAGGGGGCTATCGTAGGGATCGCGGCGGAACGTTCCGTAGAAACAGTAATTGCTATATTCGGCATTTTGAAAGCGGGTGCAGCTTATTTACCAATCGATCCCGGTTGGCCCACTGATAGGATAGATTTTATCCTACGGGACAGCGGAGCGAAGATTTTAATAAGGTTTCCTGAACACCAGGGGAAAATAATTGTTAATTGTCAATTGTTAATTGTGAATTGTGAATTATTAATAGGGTGCCCGCGCCGCGGGCTTCATCATTCCCATCGTCTTGCCTATATCATCTATACCTCCGGTTCTACCGGTAGGCCCAAAGGGGTAATAGTGGAACACCAATCCGTCGTAAACCGCCTCTCCTGGATACAGCAGCAGTACCGGTTAGGTAAGCAGGATGTTGTCCTGCAAAAAACGCCCTTTATTTTTGATGTTTCCGTATGCGAATTGTTCCGGTGTCTTCCCGCAGGTGGAAAGGTTTTGTTATTACCCGAAGGTGGGGAGAAAGAACCGGATGTCATGATCGAAACCATTGAAAAGCACCGGGCTACTACTATCGATTTTACCCCCCCGGTTTTAAATGTTTTCCTCGATTATATCAGTGGCCTGGGTATTGCCGGAAAGGTCGCCTCTTTACAGTGGGTATTTGTGGGAGTTGAAACTATCGGTTCGGAATTGGTAAAGAAATTCAACGAGGTATTATATACGGCGAACGGGTCGCAATTGATAAATGCCTACGGCCCTACTGAAACCACGGTGGATGTAACGGCGTTCAATTGCTCTTTGGAAGCGTTCCAGGGCCCAGTTCCCATTGGTAATCCCATGGGTAATACGCGGGTATATATCCTGGATAAATATGGGAATGTCCAGCCGATTGGGGTGGTGGGCGAATTGTATATCGCCGGCGACAGTGTTTCACGAGGGTACTTAAATAATCCCGAATTGACCGCGGAGAAGTTTAATAGGTCCTATAGGACCAATAAGACCTATATTCTTTACAAAACCGGCGACCTGGCGCGCTGGTTAGCCAGCGGCAATATCGAGTTCCTGGGCAGAATCGATCGCCAGGTGAAAATCAGGGGCATGCGCATCGAATTGGCCGAGATTGAAAACCGCTTAGTAAAACACAACCATGTGAAGGATGCCGTAGTCCTGGCTAAAAAAGACAAAAAGGGAGCAGGATACTTGTGCGCTTTTATTGTCCCTGGCGATGCCGATAAAATAACCAGTGATAAAACATATTTATATACGAATGAATTAAAAGAGTATTTATCCGGGTTCCTGCCGGATTATATGGTGCCGTCCCGTTTTGTCCTTATGGAAGACGTCCCTTTAACACCTACCGGTAAAATAGACCGGGATGCCTTGCCGGATCCGCCATCATTTGAAAACCTGGAAAGATGGGCTGTCGCGCCCGGCAGCGAAGAAGAAAAAATCCTGTTGGAAGTATGGGAAGAAGTATTGGGATTTCAAAAGCCCGGTCTCCATGACAATTTCTTCGAGTTGGGAGGAGATTCCATTAAAGCCATCCAGGTGGCAGCCCGGCTGCGGACCCGGGGATTTATTCTTAAACTGGTAGACCTCTTTCTTAATCCACGCATCCGGGAACTGGCAGCACATATCCACCAGGCCAACGAACTTCCCCAGGGCAACCCCAGGGACACACGGACGCCAGCCCCTTTGCACGATCATATTTATTATGATCAAAATTTAAATATCGAGGAACTGGACACTATCAAGAGAAAAATTGAAAGCATGGATTGGCGAGGCGAATTATCGTGAAAAGTATGGAACAACTGGTGGACGTATATAACCTGTCCCCCATGCAGGAGGGGATGTTGTTTCATTCATTAATGGATAAAGATTCCCGCGCCTATTTTTGGCAGACCTTGCTGAGTCTGCATGGGAATATCGATTGGGAAGTTTTGGAAAAAAGCATCAACCGGGTGATTCGTCGTTATGAGGTACTGCGCACTGTTTTTCTTTTCGAGGATTTAAGGCAACCGCTGCAAGTGGTCTTAAAAGAACGCCGGTTGAAAGTGGATTACCGGGATATTTCCCATTTACATGAGGATGAGAGAAAGGAATTAGTAAAAGAGTTTTGTCGGCAAGATCGCGAGAGAGGATTTGATCTTTCCAAGGACCTGTTGATGAGAATAACGCTTTTCAAAATTGAACCGGACGATTACAAGCTGGTGTGGAGTTCTCATCATATTATTATGGACGGTTGGTGCCTGGGTATTCTCTTTGGGGATTTCTTGAAATTTTACAGCGTCCTGGTCCGGGGCGGGGAAGCAGAGGAACCTGGACCCGCGGTTCCTTACCGGCGTTATATTGAGTGGTTGGAGAAGCAGGATAAGCAAAAGGGATTGGCTTATTGGCGGGAGTACCTGGATGGATATGACCGCCAGGCAACATTGCCCACAACCGGGGACCGGTGGTCGACAGTACAAGCCGACGGGTATGATAGGAAACAACATACAATTATATTGGGCGCTCCCCTCGTTGATGGTTTGGCCGGTATTGCCAACCGGGCGCTGACGCCCCTGGCTGTTGTTTTACAAACTCTATGGGGGGTGTTACTGCAAAAATACAATAATACCACGGATGTGGTTTTCGGTATGGTGGTTTCCGTTCGTCCCCCGGAAATCGAAGGGATCGAGCAGATGGCAGGGTTGTTCATTAACACAACGCCGATGAGGGTTAAAACTGGGGGCAATAAAACTTTTTTCCAGTTATTGCACGCCCTTTATGGACAACTCATCAAATCGAAAGAAGCGGAATATCTTCCCCTGGCTGAAATTCAAGCCCAATGCCTCCTAAAGAATCGCTTGTTCAATCATTTAATGGCCATTCAAAATTATCCTTTTGAAGAGAGTCTGAAGACTATGGGAAACGAAGCTGAAACCGGATTCCGTATCGAATCCGTCGAAAGTTTCGAACGCGCCGAATATGCGTTTAATATTATTATTACGCCGGCGGATTCCGGTAATGTGACCTTTAGTTTTGA
>JAUPLE010001040.1 GCA_030837085.1 Acidobacteriota bacterium
CGAAGAAGTCTTGTCCCTCATGTACAACAACTACGACCAATATAATGTCCTGGTAGATTACATCGAAAAAATCCCCATCCGTAAACCGGAAACCGTGATTAAACTCTTTACCTGGGTGAAATATTTCCAGTGGCTCGAAGCCAAAGATAAAATACTATTTAACATGGTTTTCCAGTCCCTGCTGGAGCTGTTTTCCCATGCGGCCAGATATGCGCCGGACACGCCTGATGCGCCGGGCCGTTACGACTACGACGCACTGGTGGGAAAATTGGTGGATATCCCGTTTGATGCCAATTCTCTTTACGATAACCTGTTTACCTTTCTCAATACCGAACTGGATATTCGGCGTAATAAGAAAGAACTGATCGATTTTGTTTTAGAAGGCATCGAGAACCCACCCGTAGAAATGGACAACACGGATTATATTTTTGGAATTAAAGATTTATATAAAAAAAACCTGAAAGAGATACTGGAAAGCCAGGGGGCATGCCCCATGGCCGTACTCCTGGAAATTGACGATTTACTTAATCGATTGATCACGGAACGGGAGAATTTGCCGGCGGTGACGCAAATTACTTCCCGCCTGGAAGACCTGGTGATCAATCGGTTACCTTATGCGGAAATCAGTAGTGAGGCCCCTAAAAGCATCCGTGAGCGGGTGACGGCTTATTCCAAAGACCGTTTGAAGAAAGACTGGTCGCGAATTGCCGCGATGGCCATCCGCGTCGCCGACAGCGAAGAACTAAAGACCACTCTTTCGAACTTCAAAAAAGATTACCTGGTCCCCCAATTAGCCAATCACATGCTGACCCTGGCCTACGCGCTTAACGCCAAAAGCCCGAAACTCAGGGTGTTTTTAAATCCCAACATGGTGCGCTTGCATAATTTCGTAGAGGAAAGAGACCAGACCGCCTGGAACTATTGTGGCGTACCATCGGCCCTTGATAATCTTTCAGGTTACTATTTTGTGGGAGGGCTTTCCAGGCTGAACATTTGCTTTGCCGCCAGGTGGCAGGATTACCTTTTCGGCCGGACCTATGTCTATAACTCCGCGCAACTGCAAACCTTGCTGGTTAACCTACTGGAATACTACCCAGTTCCCCGGGACAACGACATGACGGCTTACAATGCTTTAATGGTGGACTTCGGGTTGGAACTGCTGAACAAAGCGGGGAACGGCGCCAACGAAAATGAGCAAACCAACAGCGAGCACCAATCCCTGCGAGAGGATATAATCAGCGAACTGGGCGCGATTACGGCCGGGTATCATTACCGGAAAGCAGTGGATTACTTAACCGGGAGAATCAAAGAACACGACCTTTTCTTCAGCGAAATCAAATTGCTGGGGGAAACTTTCTTTATAAAAGGGAAATACCTGGATCACGCTGCTTACAAAAAACTCCAGGGAATCCGGGAAAAATTAAAGAATAGGCCGACCCTTTTGCCCGAAGGGATTTATTACCATACCTTCGGCAACCTGGTCCCCCAACAATTCAAACTCTTTCCCCAGGAGGCCGCGATTTTTTTCGATACCGGCTGGGTGAGTGGGGAAATGATCGACGAGTTTAAAATCAAACTGGACTGGCATCTTTATAAGAAAAAAATATCCCCCATGCTATTGGGGGTAATCCTCCAGGACTTTCTTGTTCGAACGGGCAGTAAGTTCTTCAGTCAGAATCATGTGAATGACTATTCTTCCATTTATTTTATGTTCAAACTTTTTAACAATGCCCACTTAAACGGGATATTAAAAAAACTGCAACAAGAAGGGTATCTAAAATTAAAATAGAGACTATAATGTGGAGTAATAAAATGAAAACAGGCCGATTAACCTTTGCATTGAAATCAGCATTTGCGGGTGTACTGTTTCTTATTCCCTGGGCGCTGGTGTTTACCACGCCGCTGTCAGCGGAAACAGCCGTCATACCGGGTGATATCGATCAAATCAGCGCATATACCAATTTCTTTTATGTAATGTCCTCCGATGATTTTTTCTATTACCTGAACGACCGGCTGCTGTTCATGGAAAAACCGGATGGTCGAGTAATGGGTTCCGGGATGAGGAATAAACTATTGAGAATCGTTCGCTGGCACAGCGTCGTTAAAAAATCCCTGGTCAGGTTCAAGCATGATGAAAACAATACCATCGCCATCAATGTAAATGAGCCGGACGGTTACAAGGAAGCGTCGATAATATTGAACCTGCTGGGATTGGTTTTAGAAAAAACCGCCGAAGGCCAATACCGGGTCTTTGAGAATCCGGCGGCCGGGACCACGGATTATTTCCGGTTTGCCCAATACAATCCGGAAACCATTGCTAAACAATTAAACTCTACTCATTATTTTTATTTTAAGTTAAAGGAAACCGAAATACCAATGCCCTGGGATTATGAATTTCTCCGGGGGGCCACCGGCGTGAAAATCGACGCGGCTTCTTTTTTTGAGATGCTGTTGAAAAATGAACAATTCTCCCTTTTTGTGGGGATGCTTTACCGGCTTTCCAACAGGGAGGCCGATTATATTGGGAGCATGGTGAAAGAGCCGCGGTTCGGCGCCTGGAAACAAATATATGA
>JAUPLE010001041.1 GCA_030837085.1 Acidobacteriota bacterium
ATCGGCATGTCCTGTATCGTATCGATGAGGTAAAAGTATCGGCTAAATTGTAACCCTAAGCCAGGGGGGCTCTTTTCGAGAAAAGCCCATGGCATGGGCAACCAATGAGCGAAAGGAGTTTCCCAGGTTCGAATGGCAGCAACGCATCGAAAGCCCCCCAATAGGCTCCCCGCGCCGCGGGGCCCTGGACCCCCCATAAAAGCTTTTTATTAGGAGGAAAAGCATGAGATATTTAAAACGTATAGTCGTTTTTGTTTTGTTTATGATGGTTTTAAGTTTCGGCCCGGTAAAAACATCGCTGTACAGCGAAGTGAAGGCCGGGTATAACCCCGGGTTTTTCGAGGAAGCCCGGTACTTCCGGGTTTATTTCAATGACCTGGATATGGCCCACAAAATCGTGATCTCCATGGATGCCGTGGAATCTAATTACGAAAAGGGTTACGTGATCGTAGAGGTAACCAACGATGAAGAATACAACCGTTTATTGGACGCCGGACTGGAATTGGAAGAGGTACTCAACCCCATGCAGGGCAGCATAACCGGGGTCCTGGAAGAAGGAATTTCCCAGGTCGAGACCATCCCCAGTTATCCCTGTTACCGGACCGTGGAAGAGACATTTGCCACGGCGGCGTCCATTGCCGCCAATTACCCCACATTGGCCACCTGGACAGACTACGGCGATTCCTGGGATAAGATCAATGGGTTTGGCGGTTATGACATGATGGTGTTGAAGTTGACCAATTCAGCCATTACCGGGTCCAAGCCGAAGATTTTTTTTACAGCCGCCATGCATGCCCGTGAGTACACCACCGCCGAATTGGTGACGCGCCTGGCCGAATACCTGGTGGCCAACTACGGCGCCGATGCGGATGTCACCTGGATGTTGGATCATCACGAAGTCCATATGATGCTGCAAGCCAACCCGGACGGGTGTAAGAAAGCCGAGACCGGTCTTTCCTGGCGTAAAAATACCAACCAAAATTATTGCGGCGCCACCAGTAACTCCCGCGGCGCCGACCTCAACCGGAACTTCGCGTTTAAATGGGGGTGCTGCGGTGGTTCCAGCGGCCTGCCCTGCGACCTCACTTATCGTGGCCCTTCCGCCGCTTCGGAACCGGAAACCCAGATCGTCCAGGATTACATGGCAGCCCAATTCCCCGACCAACGCGGTCCCCTGGACACCGACCCGGCGCCTTCGGATACCCCCGGCATCTATATCGATATCCACAGCAGCGGGCGACTCGTTTTGTGGCCCTGGGGCTGGACTACCACCACTGCTCCCAATGCCACTAGCCTGCAAACCTTTGGCCGGAAGCTGGCTTATTTTAACAGCCACTCCCCCAAACAGTCTGTCGGTCTCTATATCACCGATGGCACCACCATCGATCATATCTATGGCCAATTAGGCATCGCTACTGTAACCATCGAATTAGGCACCGCCTTCTTCGAGAGCTGCACCTACTTTGAAAACACGCTGCTGCCCGCCAATATGCCCACGCTTTTGTATGCCGTTAAAACAGCCCGGACCCCGTATATGACACCCGCCGGGCCGGATGCGATTAATGTCGCCCTTAATTATGGTTCTACCCCTATCGGCGTGCCTGCCGGGGCCAGCGTTACCTTAAGCGCTTCGATTAACGATACCCGTTACAATAACACCAACGGCGCCGAACCCACGCAGAATATCGCCGCGGCGGAATACTATATAGATACACCGCCGTGGGTAACGGACCCCACGCCGGTGGCCCTTGCCATGTCGGCCTCCGACGGCGCGTTTAACAGCACCATCGAAGCGGTTACCGCCGCCATCGACACCACCGGCTGGAGCGAAGGAAATCATATTCTCTTCGTGCGCGGCCAGGACGTCAACAATAACTGGGGCGCCTTCAGCGCGGTATTCCTCTATATTAACAACACCGGGGATACAGAGGCGCCGACCCCCAATCCCATGACCTGGGCCGTTGTTCCCACTGCCACAGGCCCCAACTCCATTACCATGACCGCCACCACAGCCACCGATCCCAGCGGGGTGGAATACTATTTCGAGTGTCTAACGGCAGGAGGCCACAGCAGCTCATGGCAGGCGAGTCCCACCTACACGGATACCGGTTTAACTCCCGTCACCTCGTATACCTACCGGGTCAAAGCCCGGGACAAATACATCTATCCCAATGAGACCGGGTGGTCCACGGAACTCCCTGCCGAAACCCAGCCGATGCCCGAATGGACGGTACTGACTTATGATGATTTCGAGGTTAGTTTTGGGAATTATACGGACGGCGGCGGCGACTGCGCGTTATATACCGGCGGCAGCACCTATGCCCACCAGGGAACCAAGGCGGTGGATATCCAGGACAACAGCGGAACCGCTTCTGCTTTTTACCATACCGCCGGCATCGATGTGCATACACCGGGATATACGCAGATCAAGGTGGAATTCTGGTTCAAAGCGGCCAGCATGGAAACGGGCGAGGATTTTTGGGTCCAGTATTACAACGGTTCCACCTGGACAACCGTGGCCACGTATGTGAGTGGTACAGGTTTTAGCAATGGCGTCTTTTACAATAAGACGGTGCTGATCGATGAAACGGCCTACACCTTTCCGACAGGTATGAAAATCCGGTTTATGTGCGACGCCGGCGATAACTACGATGACGTCTACATCGATGAGGTAAAAGTATCGGCCAAATTATAAAATAATCAAAAGCTTTTGGGGGTCCAGGGACCTTTTCTCGAAAAGGCCCCTGGCCGCCGGAGGCATAAGTAAAAAAAATCCCCCGCTCTTGTTCCTCCCAAACGCCACGTATATATCTCCTTGAAAATTTTTTTATTATATAGTATAAATTATAGATATGAAATGGCTTCTTTTTGTGTTTTTGGTATATTCGTCGTTGTTGGTTGCAT
>JAUPLE010001042.1 GCA_030837085.1 Acidobacteriota bacterium
AGAGGCTTTTAAAATGTCAATTTTTATAAAGATTGACATTTACTTTTTATTCCCGACCCTACACCCTGGTGGAAATAGTAATTTTCCCCACCTTACGTCATTCATCATTCATCTTTTTATTTTCCCTTGACATAATCGCAGTAAACCAGTAAAATCATATAGAAGGAGAAAAAAATGTTTGGAAGTCTTGGACTTTGGGAAATTTTGCTGATTATACTGGTAGTTGCTGTGCTATTAGGCGGGAAGAAATTGCCCCAACTGGGTAAAAGCCTCGGAGAAGGTATCATGAACTTTAAGGGCGCTATGAAACAAGGCGCTGAAGAGGCAAAGGCAAAAGAAGAGAAAAAATTGGAAAATGAGAAGGAAAATTGAGGAGTTGACCGGGACAATACTAATAAAGCAATACCCGTATACCGCGTATACCGCTTAACAGGAACGAAACAATGAGAATGGAGCACATCAGGAATTTTTCGATCATCGCCCACATCGATCATGGAAAAACCACGCTGTCGGACCGGCTGTTGGAGATAACGGGCGCGATTCCGCCCAGGGAAATGCAGGAGCAGGTATTGGATTCCATGGACCTGGAACGGGAACGGGGCATTACCATTAAATCGCATTTTGTCAGTTTGAATTATAAAGATGAAAAAGGGCAGGAATATACACTCAACCTTATCGATACGCCGGGTCACATCGATTTCAATTATGAAGTTTCCCGTTCGTTGGCCGCTTGTGAAGGCGCATTGTTGGTAATCGATTGCAGCCAGGGTGTGGAAGCGCAAACCGTTGCCAATACGTACCTGGCCATGGAGCACGACCTGGTGTTGATCCCGCTCATGAATAAGATCGACCTGCCCAATAATGAACTGGAGAAATCCCTGGACCAGATGGAAAACATCATCGGGCTCAGCCGGGAGGAAGCCATGTTGGTGAGCGCCAAAACCGGCCAGGGGGTGGATAAGATCATCCCAGCCATTATCGAGCACATTCCCCCGCCCGAAGGCGACCCCAGCAAACCCCTTAAAGCCCTACTTTTCGATTCCTGGTTCGATTCTTACCGGGGCGTTATAATCCTGGTCCGGATCATCGACGGCGTCCTGGAAAAAAGAGACAAAATCAAATTCTTATCCAACAATGCCGAATACGAAATCATGGAACTGGGCATCCATACTCCCAAACCCAAACCGCTGCAAAAGCTTTCCGCCGGCGAAGTGGGTTACATCATCGGCAGCATCAAGAACATCCATGAAGTTAAAATCGGCGACACGGTCACCCTGGCCAAAGAAGCGGCGGTGGAAGCCTTACCCGGTTTCAAGGAACCTTTGCCCATGGTATTTGCGGGTTTTTACCCCGGCGAAGGCACCAGTCATGAAGAACTGCGAGACGCCATTGAGAAATTAACCTTAAACGACTCCTCGTTGACCTATGAACCGGAGAGTTCACCCGCGCTGGGTATCGGGTTCCGCTGTGGGTTCCTGGGGCTGCTGCACAAGGAGATCATCCAGGAGCGGTTGGAACGGGAATATAACCTTTCCATCGTTTCCACGGCCCCTTCGGTGCGTTACCGCGTGACCAATACCCTGAACGAGGTGTTTGAGATCGAATCCCCGGCGAAACTTCCACCCCCGCAAAATCTCAAAATGATCGAAGAGCCTTTCCTGGAAGCCATTATTATTACTCCCGAAGCTTACCTGGGAAATATCTTGAAACTGCTGCAAAGTCGCAGGGGGGTCCATAAGAAGCTGGATTACATCGGCGCCCAGCGCATTCATTTAACCTATGAACTGCCACTGGCTGAAGTCTTGTACGACTTTTTCAATAAAGTAAAATCCTTATCTCAAGGGTATGCCTCTTTTGACTATGAATTCAAAGAGTACAGGGAATCGCCCCTTATTAAGCTGGACATCCTGGTGAACACTCAGCCGGTGGATGCCCTGGCCTTAATCGTGCATAAAGATAAGGCTTACCAGATCGGTTCGCAATTGACTTCCAAAATGAAAGCCGTTATTCCCAGGCAATTGTTTGAAGTGGTTATCCAGGCGGCTATTCACAAACGGGTGATCGCCAAAACCGTGGTGAAAGCGCTGCGGAAAAACGTGCTGGCCAAATGTTACGGCGGGGATATCTCCCGGAAAATGAAACTCCTGGATAAACAGAAAAAAGGTAAGAAGCGCATGAAGCGTATCGGGAAGATCGACATCCCGCAGGAAGCCTTTCTCGCCGCCCTTGAATTGGAAGATTAATATTCCCAATCAAAAACAGCCCACAGAACACACAGAAGACACAGAAAAAAATTCGTCCACAGATTACACTGATTCACACAGATTGTTTTTTCTTACCTTCTTACCTTCACTCATCCCGGTTATTCCCCGTTAACCATTAACAATTAACAATTGACCATTAATAATTATCCCGGTTTCCCTGTTTTTTTTCTCACCTTCTCACCTTCTTACTTTCTTTTTTCCCTCATTCTTCTCCTCATAAACATCAATTCCATCCGTATAGGGGGATTTGCTATCTGTATAAGGAGATTCCCCATCTGTATATGGAAATGCCATATCTGTAAAAGGATAATAGCAATCTATATAAGAAGAATAGCATTCTATCAAAGCGTAAATAATCTGCGTAAAAGGATAATTTAACCCAATAGAAGATGAGTCCTACCCAATATAAGCGCATTCCCACCCCATATAATGATAATTGTACAAATCCGTTTCTCATTTTTTTGCTTATCACCGGATTCTATGTGATTTTAGGTGGTAAAAACCATGAATGTTTTAGAAAGAAGAAAATCAGTAAGAGCAATCAGCGGTAAATTCAAGTATGTGCGGGAAATGCTGAGAATATCGCCCAATTCCATGGCCGCACGTATGGGCGTCTCTCGCTCCAGCTACGATAAGTACGAATACGGGGGCGCTTTCCCCAGTACCCTGGGTTTGAAAGTCCTGGCCAATGATTTCAATATCTCCCTGGACTGGCTGATCGCCGGTAAAGGCCCAATGATTTATAAGGAAAAAACAGGTCTAACCGCGGATATGGCCGATGTAAACAGCGACGTGAAAGCTCTCCTGGCCGACATGGAACGCATTCCCTTACTCCGCTATGAAGTCCTAACCCACTACCACAAATTCATCCTGGAACATAAAGACCTGATGTCTACACCTGGAAATGATTAGAAAACCGCTATCTTTTCTTTTACCGGGGATTATGGTACTATCTAAGAAGATTCTTATTTAAATCAAGGAGTATATTATGAAACGTCGATTGTTTTCAGTGGTTTTGTTATGTTTCGTATACGCTGTGGGTTTGTTTCCGGGGGAAGAAAAGGAAGGCTGTACAACTTCCATTATATATCGG